>JAGXLE010000208.1 GCA_018334855.1 Desulfobacterales bacterium
GTCGATGGCGTTTCTTCCACGGCAAATTCCGCCCGCCCCACCCACATATTAAACGCTTCCATAGAAGACTTTTATGAAGACGACACCAAGACAAAATGGGAAGCGGTACTGACTCTTTCAGTAACCCTAACCCCCGCACAGCCCTCTTCTGCAGAGGCCCCGGTACTTCTGCAGAAAACCTACCAGGTGCGCAAAACCATGGAGCAGAACAATCCGCGGGGCCTGGCCATGGCCATGAGCAAGGCTATGGCGGAAATTTCCGGGCATATGCTGAAAGATATCGGCAAAAGCCTGGAGGAGTGAAGGAAGGGGGACAGACTTAAGTCTGTCCCCTTTTTTGGTTAGAAGGTGTTTTCGCGGCAGAACTCTTCAATCGCTCTGCGCTTGGGCGCAGACGGCACTTTCGAGGGATACCCGAGGGGCATTAAGACCACCTGCTCGTAGCCCTCGGGGATATTTAACGCCTGGGCGGCCTTGTCCTGATCATAGAGCCCCATCATCACCGAGCCAAGGCCCAGGGAATGGGCGGCAAGTGAAACATTCTGGCATGCAAGGCCAAGATCAAACATAAACCAGTCGCCGAACTTGGTTGTGACCTCGCCTTTCTTGTACCCGGCATCCTTGAGCCTGGCGCACATCGCCAGCACCACGGGTGCCTCTACAACAGCCTTGCGGGAGGGATTTCCCTTTGGAACGGCTTCCTGGACCTTCTCCTTTACCGACTGGTCCTTGATGACCACAACTTCCCAGCACTGGGTGTTTGCCCAGGAAGGGGTCCACTGAACAGCTTCCAGAATGGACTGCAAAACATCATCTGACACGGGCTTATCCTCGAAATTGCGGACAGTGCGTCTTTCCTTGATAGCATTCATGACTTCATTTGGCATGTTTCACCTCCGCTGTTTTTCCGTTTGAAGTTTTCGTGATTTTGAGCAACTGCCCGGCAAGTTCAAGATCGCCGGGGGTGGTAATCTTTATATTGCGCCAGCTGCCCTCGATGATCCTGACCGGTCTGCCGGTTCGCTCCAGCATGAAGGCATCATCGGTTCCTGTAAAACCTTCTGCAATCGCCATGTCAAAGGCGCTTTTTATCAAATCATACCGGAAGGCCTGCGGGGTCTGGGCAGTCCAGATCCTCTCTCTGGGCAGGGTTTCGCTGACCATGTTTCCGCATTCAACTCGCTTGAGCGTATCCGATACAGGCATCCCGGCAATACACGCCCCGCTTTGTTCCGCCCCCTCAATGCATTCGGAAATAAGGTCCCGGCTGACAAACGGCCGCACACCATCGTGTATTACCACGATTTTTTCGGTATCCCCGACTGCCAGCAAACCCTTGTATACTGAATCCTGTCTCAGAAGCCCGCCTTCGGTTATACGCACAGCTGTCTCCTCCCCGAATTCCGGCAGGATCATTGTCCTGCACAAAGAAATGTCCTCATGGGCAACCACCAGCATTATTTCCGATATCCAGGGATGGCGCGCAAAGACCCGAAGTGTACGGACAAGAACAGGCACCCCGCCTATTTCGAGAAACTGCTTGGCTACCGGTGACTGCATCCTCTCGCCGCGTCCGGCGGCCACTATAACTGCAGAAGCCATGGAATAAGCCCTTATATCTTAAATGATCCGCCGCCGGCTCACCTGAGGTACTTAAGGCTCTTTGGAAGCGGAATCCCCTTGCCTATCCGGTCCTCGCCGTAATTTACCCCGGCCAGCACCTCGATATCCTTTAGCGCCCGAACATCGCCTTCAAAGAGCACCTCCTCGATTCCTTCCTTCTGGATCATCCCGCCGGCCCACTGGATATCGAGCACGCTGCTTGCATCAAAGCGGTGGTCTCCGATCACCATCTCAACCTGGCCTCCATATTTTTGAACCACCTTGGCCACCAGCAGACTTGGACGGCAATGAAAACCGAGATCCTTTGGAATGGGCACCCGAATGGAGCCTTTTTCCACGTTTTCCTTTAAGATCTCCTTGGCCACCTCCCGGCCGGAAGCAAAGTAATAATTTACGTAATACAGACCGTAGTTGATTGTACAATCAAGGAGCCTGTCCGGATCCACAAGCCCGCAGAGGCGCTCGCGGACATTGCGGTAAATGCTCTTGTATCCGACCTCTATCAAGTGCCGCTCGTAAAAATGCAGAAGACGCCCCATGATCTGCAGCAGGTGAAATATAACCGAAAAATACGATCTGAACTGTTTAAGACGCCTGTTGCCGTATCTGAACCCTCCGTGAATCACGTAAGAATCAAATGATGACTGCAGGTTGTGGACCAGCATTTCAAACCGCCGAATCTCGACCTCGTTTACCTTTTCAGGCACCAGAGATTTCAGCCCGTCCCTGTCATATACCTCGTAGAACTCGTAAGTATCGAAATCATCGGCAATGGAAAGAAACTCGTTTGCGACCCGCACTATGTGATCACGCTGCTGATCCTTATCTTCATCGTATATATCGTAGTCCAGCATTTCCCCGCTTGAAACGCCGGGAAAATTTGCTGCCTGGTACCCGCCTTCTTCGGGCTCGGTGACTCCAAGCCTGCCCGCTTCTCCCAGGATCACCGGGGCCAGGTTTGCAAGCGCACCGGTGATAAAAGAAAGTACGACCTCGCCGTGCTTGCGGAATTCATCCTTGGCGTCGATGTCGTAGAACACGAGACGATTTAAAATATGCTTCTGGGTATAGCCGGCAAGGCTTAGGTGCCGGATTGCGGCTGCGAGTTCCCTGTAGAAATACCAGTCCGCGTTGTTCTTGGCACCGTGGAAGTCCAGGAAGTCCTCGAGCAGGTGGGAGCTCGTAATGAGCTTTGAATAAAGGCTCTTGGTAAATGCGATTTCCGGATCCTCGCATGTGCCGATATAGATCAGGCAACGCATGTAGTTGTGAGAATAAAACCGCACCCTTTCAGCAAAGGAAATATCGCATACACCGTTTTCTGCTTCGATTTCCATATCTGTGCCTACATTGAATCGCTCTGTGTCTCGCTTACCACCCGGTCGATTTCCTCTGCCAGCCCGGGCGGCAAACCTTCGATGTCGACGTTTAAAAAGCCGCGCACGATCGTTGATACCGCTGTTTCCTCGTCAAGCCCTCTTGCCATGAGATACTCGATTTCCCTCTGATCAATTTTTCCCACTGCAGCCTCGTGCGACATGTCTATTCCAGGCACCCGGCCGATCAGCTCCGGAACGGCATGCATAATACCGTCTCTTAAAATCAGGCCCTTGCATTCCAGGTGGCCTTTAACCCCCTCTACACGACCATCCATCTCCCCGCGGGCTATGATAGTTCCGCCGGTGGTAATTGCCCTCGAAATGATCTCGGCCCTGGCTCCGGGATGGCCCAGCACCACTTTGGAACCCACATCGAGTTCACAGCCCTCAGGGGCGACCAGAATGCTGTTGAAACGGGCCACGCTGTCTTTTCCGTCCAGATGGGTGACCGGATACATCTGAAGCGATCCCACCGGGCTCAGTGATATATAATTGGAGACCATCCCC
>JAGXLE010000012.1 GCA_018334855.1 Desulfobacterales bacterium
GAGATGGAAACCGGCAGCCAGCCCGAAAACGGCATCTTCATTCGGGTTGCAGATACAGGCCCGGGCATCACCGAAGAAGATACCCGGAGGATCTTTGATCCCTATTTTACCACCAAGTCCACCGGCACCGGACTGGGACTGGCCATCGTCCACAAAATAGTCGAGGACCACGGCGGAGAAATCACAGTGAAAAGCACAACCGGACAGGGAACCGAATTTGTTATTTATCTTTCAGCTTCCGGGCACCAGCCGGGGCAGGAGGCATAACCCATGAACGCGGAAAACAGATCCGGCATACTGGTTGTCGATGATGATCCCGGCCACCGGGCAACTCTTAAAACCGTGCTGAAAAGCTGGAGCTACCAGACCAGCGAGGCCGACAACGGCCAGACAGCGGCTGATATGGCAACAGAGACACCCTATGACCTTATCCTCATGGATGTCCGCATGGCTGTAATGGACGGAATCGATGCCCTGAAACGGATAAAATCCTATAACCCTGCCATCCCGATTATCATAATGACCGCCTATTCCTCGGTTGAATCCGCGGTGGAGGCAATGAAGGCCGGGGCTTACGATTACCTGACCAAGCCGCTTGATTTCGATGAGCTCAAATTGATCATTGAAAGGGCCCTTGAGCATACCAGGCTGAAAAATGAGAACAAAAATCTCCGGGACCGTTTGAAAACTCTTGATCACACCCGGCAGATCGTGGCCGCAAGCCCCCCGATGAAATCATTGCTGGAGATGCTTGCCACCATTGCCCCGTCCGAGGCCACCGTATTGATAACAGGCGGCAGCGGAACCGGAAAGGAACTGATCGCCCGGGCAGTCCATGCCAACAGCAACCGCAGCAGCGGCAGCCTGGTAGCCGTAAACTGCGCCGCATTGACTGAATCCCTTCTCGAATCCGAGCTGTTCGGGCACGAAAAAGGCGCGTTCACCGGTGCGGACCGGCGCCGGGAGGGGCGGTTTGTCCAGGCAGACAAAGGCTCCCTGTTTTTAGACGAGGTCGGGGAGATGTCCATGGGCATGCAGGCAAAACTTCTGCGGGTGCTCCAGGAGGGCGAAATCCAGAGGGTGGGCGGCGACACCCCTGTCGCAGTGGATGTCCGGGTAATTGCCGCCACCAACAAGGACCTTTCGCAGATGGTTGCAGACGGCAAATTCAGAGAGGACCTTTATTACCGCTTAAACGTGGTAAACCTGCATGTGCCGCCCCTTTCGGAACGTACCGACGATATCCCGGCCCTTGCCCAGCATTTCTTAAACCTGTATGCAGACCGCAACAGGAAAAAAATCAAGGGATTTACCCCTCATGCAATGGACAGCCTGCTGAAGTACGCCTGGCCCGGAAACGTACGGGAGCTGGAAAACGTTGTTGAACGGGCGGTGCTTTTGTCACCGGGCGAATACATTACGGAAAAAGACCTTCCCTTAAACATTTCGCAAAGCGCGGGCCCGTCCCGGCCGGCCTCATATACTTCCGGGGACCAGGGGTCTCTTGATGAAATGGAAAAATCGGCCATTACCAAGGCCCTTGAAAAAGCGGACGGCAACAAGAGCGAGGCGGCCAGGCTGCTTGGCATTACCCGGCGCACGCTTTATAACAAGCTGGAAAAGTATGGAATCCAATAGCAGACAGACCATGATGCCAGGAAACCCGACAATCGGCCTGATTATTGCGACCTACATCGAGGCCAAACCCTTTGTGGAAGGTATCAAATGGCACCAAAGGGCAAATGCCCCTTTTCCGGTTTACCAGGGCAGAGACCTCTCACTGGTAATCTCAGGCATGGGAAAAGCCAACGCAGCCGCAGCATGCGCCTGGCTGTGCACAGCCATGGCCCCGTCCTGCATAGTCAACCTGGGCTCTGCAGGGGCAAACCGGGATGGCATGCCCCCGGGAACCATCTATCATATTAAAGAGGCCCTGGAAACCGACCGCAGGCATTTCGGAACCGGCGAGCCATTTCGCTACGTGCCCTGCGTGTTGGAAGGCTTTTCAACCGCCCGCACGGCAACCAGGGACGAGCCGGTAATCGACCCGCTAGAACGGCGCATGGCCCTGTCTTTTGCCGAGCTTTCAGACATGGAAGGCGCGGCCCTTATCCAAGCGGCCCGGAAGTTTCAAACCCCCTGCCTTCTGTTTAAATTCGTAAGCGACACCCCCGGTCACACCACGGGAGATGAAATCCCCGGCCTGATCCGCCGGCACAGAGACGGGCTTTTCGAATTTTTCACGGCCTCCTTGTTGCCCAGGCTTAAACGGGATTTTGCTCAGCAGCCCGGCAGCTGACCGGACTGGCCGCGCTTGCTGCCATTGCATACAAAAAGCATCCTCACATCGGCTGCAGCCGCATCCGCAGCCGCCCTCTCCCCTGAATTGCCGGTAAAGATTTCTCATCATATATACCACGGCCGTCCCGATGAAAAGAAATACGATGATGTGCTGAATCATTTTTTACCTCCCGTGTGAAAATTAAAAAGTTGTATAACTTTGTTAGGTAAATCAAACAAAGTATGAAGTCAATATATTTTTTCTATAAATCATCTTTTGTTTGCCTAAACAAAAAACTTCGGATATATTCAAGACCGGACTGCAATAATAAGGAGACACAATGACAGGAATCGATTTGTCCGAAAACCTTGAGGATTACCTGGAGACCATCCTGGAGCTGGAAAAAACAAACAAGGTGGCACGGGTAAAAGACATTGCCGAGCACCGGGGAGTGCTTCGCGGATCGGTGAGCGGGGCGTTAAAAAACCTGGCTGAAAAAGGGCTTATCAATTACGAGCCCTACAGCTTTATTACCCTTACGGAAAAAGGGGCGGCCGTGGCAGGGGAAATCAACCGCAGACACCGGGTAATAAAAAACTTTCTTATCCATGTGCTCCAGCTCGACGAAAACACTGCCGAAGACAATGCCTGCCGCATGGAACACGCAATGGACAGATCTGTAGTTGACCGGCTGGTGGCATTTATCCAATACATCGATAACTGCCCGAGAACAGACACCGAGTGGCTCGAGGGATTTGCCCGCCACCGGAAAACCGGGGGAAAGCAGCGGCCGGACTGCAGGGTCTGTATGGAAAGCAGCATTGAAAAACACCAAAAAGATCCCGGCAGCCCGTGAGCGGGATAGGCCGAAAAATAATGTTTCCATCTGTTGCATTATGGAAAAGATAACATTATAAATTTCAAAATCCTGATTCCAAACAAACTGGAAATAAGGGATAGAAGACAAGGGACAGAAAGGAGACCAAATGAGCGATTACCAATTCTATGAGGTGGTCAAACAGCCGCCGGTGGCCTGGGTTTATCTCAACAGGCCGGATAAGAAAAACGCAATGAACCCGCCGGCCTGGAAGGAAAGCATCCCGATTTTCGAAGATCTTGACCAGGACAAGGAGATCCGGGCGGTGGTAATCTCGGGGCGCGGTCCATGCTTTTCCGCGGGCATCGACCTGATTGGAATGTCGGGCGAGATGCCCGAGCTGATGGAAAGCGGGCAGACCGGCGGGGTTAAGTGGGACCTGTTAAAGAAAATATATGCCATGCAGGAAGCCATAACCTGCATTGAGCGGTGCAGAAAACCGGTGATTGCAGCCATCCACGGCCACTGCATCGGGGCGGGCTTAGACATGTCAACAGCCTGCGATATCCGGATATGCACCTCCGACGCAATTTTCTGCCTGAAAGAAGCCGCCGTCGGATTTGTGGCAGACGTGGGGGTCCTGCAGCGCATACCGCAGATAGTGGGCCAGGGATACGCCCGCGAGCTGGCCTACACTGCAAAGCAGTTTGACGCGGAAAAAGCCAGGCAGATGCTCCTGGTAAACGAGGTCTTTGATGACTATAAAACCCTGATGGAGGGAGCCGAAACCCTGGCCGGACAAATCGCTGAAAACCCGCCCATCGCGGTGCAGGCATCCAAAGACGTGTTAAACTACGGGGTGGGCAGAACAGTTGACGAGGGCTTAAAATACGTGGCATCCATCAGCGCCAGCATTGTTCCGTCCAAGGACCTGATGGAGGCGATAGCGGCTTTTTCCGAAAAGCGCAAACCGGTTTTTACAGGGGAATAGTCGGGCTGAAGGCAGAATGCATATTTACCTTTCCAGCCTGGGCTGCGTAAGAAACCAGGTAGACAGCGAAATCATGCTGGGCAGGCTCACAGAGGCGGGCCACACCCTGGCCGAAAGCCCGCTTGAAGCGGAAACCATAATAATAAACACGTGCGCATTTATAGAATCCGCGGCAGACGAGGCCATAGAAGAGATTCTGACCATGGCCGCCTGTAAAAAACACGGTGCATGCAGAAAACTGATCGTTACCGGCTGCCTGCCGCAGAGATACGGCCGGGAGACTGCCGAATCCCTGCCCGAGGTGGACGTTTTTCTTGGAACGGGAGCATATGACCGCATTGCCGAAGCCGTTGAAGCTCCCTGGCCCGCCGGAACGTGCCTGCTTCCGCCGCCCTCGCAGGCCGCGCTTTACTCCTGGAATACCGCCAGGATCTATGATACATGGCCCACGGCCTATATAAAGATAATGGAGGGTTGCGGCCGGCACTGCACATACTGCGCAATCCCCAGGCTCAGGGGGCCCCTGCGAAGCCGGTGTGAGGAAGATATTGCAAGGGAGGCCGGGCTCATGGCAGACCAAGGTTTTGCCGAAATAGTCCTGGTCGGCCAGGACACCACCTCCTGGGGCTCGGATTTAAAAACCGGGAAATCCTTTGCCGATCTTCTGGCAAGGACTGCAGCGGCGGCGCCTGACACCTGGATCCGGTTTCTGTACGGGCACCCGGAGAAAATCGATCCCGGCCTCCTGGAGGCGGTTTCAGCCCATGCAAATGTATGTCAATATTTTGACATCCCTGTCCAGCATGTCAGCAGCCGGGTGTTAAAACGGATGGGGCGGGGCTACAACCGCGAGCGGCTGCTGAAATGCGTGGACCGGATCCGTGCCGCCCTGCCGGAGGCCGCCCTGCGCACCACTGTTTTAGTGGGATTTCCCGGGGAAACAGACGCCGATTTCGAAGAGCTGCTTGATTTCGTGGAGGAAGTGGAATTTGATCACCTGGGTGCATTCATATATTCTGATGCAGAAGACCTGCCGGCTCATTGCCTGGACGGCCACATTTCCGCGCAAACCGCCCAGGACCGGCATGACCTGCTGATGCAGCGGCAGGCTGATATCTCCCTTGCCAGAAACCGGGAAAAAATCGGCAGCCGCATAAAGGTGCTCGTGGAAGGCCGGGATGAAAACGGCCCCTTTTACGGACGCGGCCGGCACCAAGCCCCGGAGGTCGACGGCGTGACATTTATTGAAACAGATAACGCACAAACCGGTACATATGCGCAAGTCCGCATCACCGGGGCGAATGAATACGACCTGACAGGAGTTCCGGAATGACCGGGTTAAAACAGAAACTGCTTGAACGGGTGGATCCGGACCTGGAAGCAATCGAATCCGCCCTGGTGGAAAACCTAACCCCCCAGCTGGAGCTTGTAAAACAGACAGCCGGCCACCTGATATTTTCCGGCGGCAAACGGCTGCGGCCGCTTCTCATCGTCCTAAGCGCACGCATCTGCGGCCATGAAAGCTCCTTTGTGGCAAGACTGGCTTCCACTTTTGAATTTCTTCACACAGCCACCCTTCTTCATGACGATGTTATTGACGCGGCATCCATGAGAAGAGGAAAGGCAGTTGCCCATTCCATTTACGGCACACCGGTAACAGTGCTGGTGGGTGATTTTCTGCTGGCGCGTGCCCTGAGCACTGTTGCCGAAACCCGGAATCCGAAAATAATAGAGATAGTCGCCTCTATGACAGAGGAGATGTCGCAGGGCGAAATCCACCAGTTGATGAAAAAGGGCGATATCCATATCACGGAAGACGAATACATGGAAATCATCCGCTGTAAAACCGGAATCCTTATCCAGGGGGCCTGCCGCACGGGGGCCATTTTTGCAGGCGCCTCACAAGAGGCTGAAACCGCGCTTACAGAATACGGCAGGCATCTGGGAATGGTCTTCCAGATAGCAGACGACATCCTGGACTACACGGCGGAAAACAACCAGTTCGGAAAAACCGTGGGAACAGACCTGAAAGAGGGCAAACTCACCCTGCCCCTGATTTACGCCATGAACCGGGCGCGGGGTGCGGACCGGCGGATCATGGAATCGGTGGTTGCAAATGAGGACCTTACCGAAAGTGATTTTAAATCCCTGCTTGCCCTGCTTGAAAAATACGGCGGACTCGATTATGCTGAAAAAACAGCCGCCGGCCATCTGGAAAAGGCAAAAAAACAGCTTGAGATATTTGAGCCCTCGTCAACCCGGGATATTCTAGTGACCCTGGCAGACTATGCCCTGCACCGGTCATCATGAAACACCTTTTTTCCATGCAAAAACAGCGGCGTCATGATATGGTTTATGCACAAATAAAGGATCTTCAGCCATGAAACGTTTGCTTGCCATTTTTACGGGAAAGACTTTTTCAGCCGGGCTGGTACTGTGTATGGTCTTTTCTGCAGCCGCGGCCTTTGCTCAGCCCGCTTCGTCAGAAGAGGCAAAAATCGTTGCCATCGGCCACAGCAGGATCTACTCGGATATGGAAAGCGCCAAAAGAGCGGCAGTTTCCGAGGGGCTTCTCTCTGCAGTACAGAACGCGGCATTCCAGATCCTGTCAGAAAAAGAGCTGACCGGAAACTTTGCAACCGCTGCCGGGGTGATGGTCAGGCTCAGAAACGATTTTATCCAGGGCTACCGCATCCTGGAGGAATATCAGACGGAAAAGCACTACCAGGTGCTGATCCAGGCCACGGTTTCAAAACAGAAAATAAAGGATGCGTTTGCCCGGGCCGGTCTCAGCCCCGCCCCGGTACGGATGCCCTCAGTCCTGTTTATGATCGCGGAAAAAAATATTGATGACCTCAAGTTTGATTACTGGTGGCGCGGAGGTTATATGTCCCCCCCGGACCAGGCGGCGCTTTCCCCGATCCGGCAGGTTTTTACCCAAAGAGGATTCGAAGTGATTGATCCGTCTTCGGGTGAAACAGGCGGAAAAAATGTATTTTCCGGCCTTGATTTAGGCCCTGAACCCGCCGATTACGAAGCCTCGACAGTTGCCAGCCGCCTTGGCGCAGACATTGTCGTGGTCGGCAGGGCAACCGCAGAGGCAGCGGAAAACCGCATGGGGGAAGATGTAAGAACCTTTAAGGCCAGGGTCAATCTGCGCGTCATAGATGTCAGCACCGGTGAAAAGCTGACCACCACCAGGGAACAAGCCATGACCGTAAGCCGGAATCCGGACAAAGGGAGCAAAAACGCCCTGGCGGATGCTTCATACCAGGCAGGAAAACAACTCGCAGACCGCATCGCCTCGCTGTGGCGCAATGCAGCGCAAACCGCGGATAAATTCACGATCCGGGTCCAGGGTGAAAACATCCTGCCCCACCTTGAAAAACTGAGAGGCGCTTTAAAAGAACAGCCCGGCATATCAGGGCTTCGCACAAAAGAAATGACCGCCGCCTCTGCTATTCTGGCTGTTGATTATGAAGGCACCGCCCAGGAGCTGGCAAACAACCTTCTGATGCGCTCATTTGACAGCTTCGGCGTGAATATAAGCGGGATATCAGCAGACGGCATGTCGGTTGAGTTGATTTCCAGGTAAACCCCGGGCCCCTTTATATGCGTGTTTTTTAATTATAATGAAAACATGCCGCAGGTAAACAGAATTCACCAGACAGAATCGAGGTTATAAAAATTTATTCCGTTTTTTCATGAAACCTCTTCTATGAACGGCAAAAACAGTTTGCTAAACATACATTTATCCGGTAAAACTTCCAGTTAACGATAACAAGAAGTATACAGACCCCGGCCAGCCGCAATGGCTGAAACCAGAATTCAGGGTGGAATCAAAATGCAACTTACAAAAGAACAGATAATGATCCGGAAAACCGCCAGGGAATTTGCAAGAAAGGATCTGGCCCCCCTGGCCGCAGAGCGTGACCAAAACCATGATTACCCGGCAGAAAGCCTGAAAAAAATGGGGGAACTCGGCCTTCTGGGCATGCTGGTGCCCGAAGAATACGGCGGCGAAGGTCTTGACACGGTCTCCTATGTACTTGCCATGACCGAAGTGGCCTATGCCTGCGCATCAACGGCGGTAATCATGTCGGTGCACAACTCCATCTGCTGCGGCAGCCTGCTCAGGTTCGGAACCCAACAGCAAAGGGAAAAATTTCTAAAGCCCATGACAGCAGGGGAGATCATCTGCTCCTTTGCCCTCTCCGAGCCGGAGGCGGGCTCTGATCCGGCATCCCTCCAGACCACGGCGGAAAAAGACGGCGATTTTTACGTGTTAAACGGCACCAAGCGCTGGATAACAGGCGGCGCCACATCGGGGCTGTTTATCGTGCTTGCCAGGACCGATCCGGAGGCAGGCCACAGGGGCATCTCTGCCTTTCTTGTCACCAGGGATATGGAGGGCTTTTCCACGGGGCGTCTCGAGGACAAGATGGGTCAGTGCGCCTCTGATACCACGGACCTGCTGTTTAACAACTGCCGGGTTCCCGCCGATCACCTGCTGGGAAACGAGGGAGAAGGATTTATAGTTGCCATGTCCGGCCTGGATGACGGCAGAATCGGAATTGCCGCGCTTTCTCTTGGACTCGGCCAGGCGGCCCTCGATCAGGCCGCCGATTATGCCAGGCAGAGAGTTCAGTTCGGGAAGCCGATTTCCGAAAACCAGGGGCTCAGGTGGATGATCGCGGACATGGCAACAGACGTGGAGGCGGCCCGCCAGCTTGTGCTTAACGCCGCATCAAAAAAGGACCAGGAGGAAAGGTGCACAAAGGAAGTTTCCATGGCCAAGCTCTACGCCTCGGAGATGTCCAACCGGGTAACCGGCCAGGCCTTACAGATTCACGGAGGCTACGGCTATACAAAAGAATTTCCGGTAGAGCGGCTCTACAGGGATGCCCGGGTACTGACCATCTACGAGGGCACCTCCCAGATACAGAAAATGGTTATTGCAAACGAGATGCTGGGAGGCAAGAAAAAGCGAAAAAACTGACCCGGCCGCCGGGATTTTTTCCTGCAAAAATCATCGGTCGTTGTGAAAAGCTTCCAAGGAACTCGCTTTTTTGCGCTCTAACTAAATTGTACTTTATTGTCCTGACGGCGGCGTGGAAAAGTGGGTTTCCGAGCGGAAATTGAGTCTCGAAGAGGCTCCTGGAGCGAGGAAACTCCTTTTTCGCGCCGCCGGTCAGCCAAGGCGCTCAGAGATTTCTTTTCCGCAAAAATACCGCCGCGGCGGAATAAAAAGCTTTTTACGAAGCCGTCAATCTTCGGGCAATAAAAACATGAGGAGGATTTCAAAATGACATATGAAACCATCGAGACAGAGAGCAGGGACCATGTCGGCCTTATAACCCTTAATCGGCCTGATCAGCTAAACACCTTCACTTCCGCGCTGGCCGCTGAATTCAACAGGGCCCTGGAGGATTTCGAAAACCAGCAGGGAATCCGGGTCATCGTGGTCAGGGGCAAGGGCAAGGCTTTTTGTGCGGGTATTGATATCAGGGAACTGGCCGGAAAAAACGGGCTTGACTACTATCTCTGGGTAAAGGGAATGGAGGAAATGAGCCTGCGTATCTCCAGGATGGGCACGCCGGTGATTGCAAGCGTGCAGGACCTGGCGGTGGCAAACGGTATCGGGGTCGTGGCCTCGGCAGATCTGGCCGTGGCAGCCGAAGGCGCCCGGTTCGGGGCAACTGCGGTAAACGTCGGCCTTTTCTGCATGGGACCCGCAGTTGCCTTATCCAGAAACCTGGGACGGAAAAAGGCCCTGGAGCTTCTGCTCACCGGTGATATAATCGACGCTGAAGAGGCATACAGGATCGGACTGATAAACAAAGTTGTGCCCGGGGAAAGCCTTGAAGCCGAAACCCTTGCCCTGGCAGAAAAGATCGCACGGAAAAGCCCGCTTGCAGTGGGGCTGGGTAAAAAGTCATTTTATAAAATGGCAGATCTTGAATACGAAAAGGCTTTTGAAATGGTCAACAGCCATTTCGCATTGCTCTGCAGTACCGAAGATGCACACGAAGGAGTTGACGCCTTTTTAAACAAACGGAACCCGGAATGGAAGCTTAGATAGAACTACAGATTTCATAAAAACGGTTCAGGCTAAAGACGCAGAAATCAAAAAAATCCCGCACGCGCCTCCACCCGGAAACACGCCGATAATATTTTTCGGCCTACTGATGAGCCATTGCCCGCTCGACAAACTCCGGCAGCATAAGGACATCCACGCTTTTGTCGTCTGGCATGTTGCCCAGGGCCTGACTATAACAGCCGGTGCAGACATGGAGCATGGTCTTTGTCCGGACGGCTTCTATCATATGTGACAGGCCCTCCGGGTGATAGCAGCATTTGGGAGCACCGATCCTGTTGACTTCCAGGCCCTTTATTTTCCCGAGAATCTCGTTTGTGGATTCCAGGTCCATTGGCACGGAAGAAAATTTTTTATGAAGGCGATAGCATCCGGGGTAATAATCGATTTTTTGGTCAAGATAAAGGGGGCTGCCAATCAGTTCATTGATCGCAGCCGGATAAAAAACAATATTTTCTTCGGGGAATGCGTGCTTGTAAATCGGATAACACGGAGAGCAGAAAATAATGATTCTTCCGGCACCCAGCTTTTTTGCCTGTTCAATGTTTCTGCCCGTAAATTCCATGGACAGCTCCCTGCACTCGGCCATGGCCTGCTCATCTTTTGCCTTGATCGCAGGCCTGTAGAGATAATTGCCGCAGCAATACTCAGTGGAAAGAAAGGTGTAGGAAAGTCCCCTGCTCTCAAAAATACGGGCCAGGGGTGCCAGCAGATGCGGCAGGGCCGGCAGTATCTGGCAGCCCGATATAACCACGTTATCGGCCGGCATGTCATACGGGAGATCGTATTTTTCCAGTATCGGGACCCTGTCTGGCAGCTCCCTGCTGGTCTTGCCGGTTAATCGAATATTTTCCACGATTGACCTGTCGATCAGCTTATGCATTTTCCAAAAACCCCCTTATTGTCTTTTTTTAACGGCCTGCCCGCGGATCAGTCATTTTCTTGTTTTTTCACCCCGTCCAGGATCTTGCGGACTGCTTTTGCAATTTCGGCTTTTCCTACAGGTTTCATAAGGACATGCTCAATAGCGGGGCTGTCTTTAAAGACATTTAGCTTCTGACTAAATCCGGTGCACAGAATCACAGGGATGTCCGGCCGGATTTCTTTTACCGCCACTGCAAGCTTGTCCCCGCTCATGTTGGGCATCGCCATATCTGTTATTAGAATATCAAATTTATCCGGGTTTGAGCGAAACGCCTCCAGTGCCTCCACCGCACTGGTTCTCGAAGCAACCCGATAACCCAGGCTCTCAAGCATCATCTGCTGCATTTCAACTATGGGCTGTTCATCGTCGACCAGGAGAATACTTTCAGTTCCCGCAGGCAGCGTGCCTTCTTTTTGTACCGGGGCCGATTCCGCGCCCTGTGCCGCCAGGGGCAGATACACGTGGAAAACCGTGCCCCTGCCGGGCTCGCTGTAGACGCTGATATGCCCGCTGTGTCTTTTTACAATACCGTGGACTATGGAAAGCCCCAGCCCGGTGCCGGTCCCTTTTTCCTTTGTTGTAAAGTAAGGCTCAAAAATTTTGTCAAGATACTGCTCTGAAATGCCGCCCCCTGTATCGCTTACTGTTATCCGCACATAATTTCCCGGCCTCATGTCGACATATTTTTTACTGATACTTTCTTTATCAAAACTGACCGATTCAACGGCAACCTCCAACACGCCGCTTTCTTCTGCCATGGCCTGCCTGGCATTGGTTGCCAGGTTGACAATCACCTGGTGGAGCTGGGTGGGATCTGCATTAACGATTAACTGATCGCTGCGAATATTTTCCCGGACCTCAATGGAAGAGGGTATGGTGGATCGCAGCATTTTCAGGGCTTCTTTTACCAGGGGAATAACAGGCGCGGGTTTGACCTCCTGCTCTTCCTGCCTGGAGAGTGCAAGAATCTGCCTGACCAGGTCTTTTGCACGATTTCCCGCGGAAAGCACCTGGGAAAGATTGCGATGCAGCGTGGAGTCCTTTTCAGCCTCGTCTAAGGAAAGCTCGGTATATCCTATTACAGATGAAAGAATATTGTTGAAATCATGTGCAATACCGCCCGCCAGGGTTCCGATTGCTTCCATCTTCTGGGACTGGCGGAGCTGGGCCTCCAATTTTTCTCTTTCCTGCTCGGCCTGTTTCCGCTCAGTGACATCTCTTACCATGCCTTTAAATCCTATCGGGTTTATTTCCGAATCCCTTCTCAGATATATCGAAGCATCAACATAGCATACGGATCCGTCCTTTCTGATCAGCTCAATATCCAATGCTTTATATGGCTTGCCGGTTCTGTAAACCCAGTTGTAATCTTTATAGATCTTTTCGGCGGTCTGCTCGTTCATATAATGTTTGTAATTCACGCCTTTGAGTTCTTCATCGGGATATCCCAGTATATTGCGCATTGCGGCATTATAGAAGGTATAATTACCGGCAAGATCGACTTCAAAATATCCCTCCTCCATGTTCTCTAGAACGGTCCTGTATTTTTCCTCGCTCTGCTTAAGCGCTTCCTCGGCCTGCCTGCGCTCTGTCACATCCCGAAGGGAGAGCAGATATGCAGGTTTTCCCTCCCATTGGGTTTCTGCAGCATATATTTCCGATACTCTCGGCAAACCATCAAAAGGCAGCAATTCAATTTCAGCACTCTCCTGAGCAGTCACCGGCCAGCCGAACTCCATTCCGACCAGCTCGTCTGCGCTTCGCCCAAGCATATCCGCGCCCGCGGGATTTATAAAAAGTATGACCCCCTCCTTGTCCACAACGATTATGCCGTCCCGGTTAAGGCTGATAAGCTTGTCGAGCTTGTTGTATGCTTCGAGAAGCTGACTCTCCTTCTGCTTGCTCCCGGTTATATCCCTTGATTCTGCAAGCAGGCAGCGAAGCTTTCCGTTCTCGTCATATATGGGATTTATGGAGAAATCCACCACGTGCTCCCGCCCGTCTGCAGAAATGTGTATTGCCTCAAAGCGGGCTGGCTC
>JAGXLE010000013.1 GCA_018334855.1 Desulfobacterales bacterium
CAATTGATGACGAAAATGTCGCGGAGATCCAGAGTATTGCAAAACAGCAGCATGAAAACGGGGCAGACTTTATTGACGTCAATGCCGGAACCTTTGTGGGAAAGGAAGACCGGTACATGAAATGGCTGATTTCCACCGTGCAGCAAGCCGTGGATACGCCGTGCTGCATTGACAGCCCGGATCCCAAGGTGGTGGAGGCCGCACTGGAGCTGCACAAGGGAACCCCCATGATCAACTCCATTTCCCTGGAAAAGGAGCGCTGGGATGCGCTGCTGCCGTTGATTTCCGGGTCGGATCTCAAGGTGATCGCGCTGTGCATGAGCGATTCCGGGATGCCGGAGTCAAAAGACGACCGGCTTTCCATTGCCAGCGACCTGGTCAACGGCCTGGTCAAAAACAATGTGCCGGTGGAAAACATATACGTGGATCCGCTTGTACAGCCGATATCTACAAATGATAGCTACGGCATGGAATTTATGAATGCTGTGGAGGCGATCATGGCCGAGTTTCCCGGGGTGCACACCATCTGCGGCCTGTCCAATATCTCCTACGGCCTGCCTGAGCGCAAACTGCTCAACCAGACGTTTGTGGTCATGGCCATATGCAAGGGACTCGACAGTGCCATCATCAATCCCTTGGACCGCAGGATGGTGGCCAACATTTACGCCGCAGAAACCCTGGCCGGCCGGGATGAATACTGCAGCAACTACCTGATGGCCTATAGGGAGCAGAAACTGGAACTGTAAAAGTAAAAGCACGAAATTTGAAATCCGGAACTAGAAACAAATTCGAGTTTCGGATTTATGGGTGGATCGGCGAAAAGAGTTGATCGAAACCCTGTGACCTGTGAGAACAGGTTTCCAAATTTGAAACTATGGGAGGAACTATGAGTTATAAGGTACTGGTTAGTGACAAGCTGGGTGACGCCGGCGTCAATCTCTTTGAGCAGGAGGAGGGCATTGAGGTTGATGTCAAAACCGACCTGTCAGACGAGCAGTTAAAGGAGATCATCGGGGATTACGACGCCCTGGCCGTGCGCAGCGGCACCAAGGTAACCAAGGAATTGCTTGAGTCTGCCGGCAACCTGAAGGCCATCGGCCGGGCCGGCATCGGGGTGGACAACATTGACGTGGACGAGGCCACCCGCCGGGGCATCATTGTCATGAACACGCCCGGCGGCAATGTGGTGACCACCGCGGAACATGCCATCTCCATGATGATGGCGCTGACCCGGAACATTCCGCAGGGCACGGCGTCTTTAAAGGACGGCCGGTGGGACAAGAAAAAGCTTCAGGGCAGGGAAATCATGAACAAGACCCTGGGTGTGATCGGTTTCGGCAAGATAGGTTCCATTGTTGCCAATCGCGCCCGCGGGCTGAAAATGAACGTGGTGGTCTATGACCCCGTTGTTACGCCGGAAAACATTAAAAAGGAGAAATGTGAGCCTGTCGGCTTAAATGAACTCTATGAACGCTCCGACTATATTACCATCCATGTGCCCAAGATCAAAAAGACCACCAATATGATCGACAAGGATGCCTTTGCGAAAATGAAGGACGGGGTCATGCTGATTCACTGCGCCCGGGGCGGCATCGTGGATGAGGATGCCCTTTATGACGCGTTGAAAATGGGAAAAGTCGGCGGTGCGGCACTCGACGTGTTCACCGAGGAGCCGCCGCCTGAAGGCTTTAAGCTCTTTGAGTTCGATAATGTGATCTGCACCCCCCACCTCGGGGCATCCACGGCGGAGGCGCAGACCAACGTTGCCGTAGACATTGCCCATCAGCTCATCGGTTATTTAAAGGACGAAACCATCAAGAACGCGGTAAACGTTCCCTCTGTATCAGGCAAGGTGTTAGAAGAACTCGATCCGTTTATCAGGATGGCCGATCGGATAGGAAGGATGCTTGCCCAGCTTTCCGACGGGCATATCCGGTCGGTTGAAATAGATTATGACGGTGATTTCGGAGACCATGATCTTTCGCCGGTTCGCACGGCGGTCCTGTGCGGGATGCTTGAACCGCTGGTCCTCGATGACGTCAATGCGGTCAACGCGCCTTATCTTGCAAAGGAAAAGGGAATAAAAGTTCTGGAGTCATCAAGCGGTGATGCCCAGGAATTTATAAACCTGATTACTGTTACGGTAAAGACAGAAAAAGAAACCAACGTGGTATCAGGGACCCTGTTTGGCAAAAGCGATCCGCGAATAGTGCGGATAAACGATTTCCGCCTTGAAATGCGGCCGGAAGGCTATCTTACCCTTATACAGAACATGGATATCCCCGGCGAGATAGGAAGCATCGGCACCATTCTCGGCGACAGCAAAATCAATATCGCCCGCATGACCGTCGGACAGGAGGAGCCTGAAGGCGAGCGCAATATAGTTTTCCTGCGAACCGACACCCCCCTGACCAAAGATGTGCTGCAGAGACTGGAAAACTATCCAAGGACCAGGCAGGTTATTTACATGGACCTGTAAAATATTAAACAAAAAAGGGGCAAGACCAAAGGTCTTGCCCCTTTTTGCTTTGCCGAGCTATTTTTTTATCTATCCTGCTATTTTGTTAACGTTGTCTATATATAGATTAAGCATGTTGCGCTGGTCTTCATCCGTGATTTCTCTGGGGAGCATATCAAGTGCTATCGTGCCTGCCTTGTCCGCGGTTTCGTCCAGCAACTGCCGGCGGGCCTGTGCAATTCTGCTGGCGGCTCTTTTCTTTTCTGTTTCCAGCAGCTTTCTGCTTTGTTCATTGGCCTGATCGATTATTTGCTGCTTTTTCCGCCTGCCCTCCTCGATGATACGGGACTTGATTTTTTCAAATCTTTCGGTGCTTTCCTGAATCTGGCGCCTGGTTTCCTCGATCTCGTCTTCAACTTCTTTTTTGCGTTTTTCCAGCCTGTCAAGCTCGCCGGAAACCTGGTTTTTGCGGTTTGCCAGAAAGTTTTTAAATGGCTGGCGGCCGTAGCGGTAAATCAGAAACATCAGGATGAAAAAATTCACCCATCGCATGATGATGTCATAAGTCGGCCTCCAGTCCGCAGAAGTCTCCGAGGCAAATGCCGGGCTGTGCATTACAAGCAGCACTGCTGCAATGACGGGCAGGAGCCTTAAAAAAGCTTTAATGTTTTTTTTCATCAACTCGCTATTCACGGGCCAGCCTCCGATCGAGAATTTTTTCCATCATGTTGACGGCAAGCTGATTTGCTTCTTCCTCCAGGGTTTTTCTGGCCTCGGCAATCTGATTGTTGACAAAAGTTTCGTTTTCTTCCCTGATGGATTCAATTTCTTTCCGGGATTGGGCCAGAATTTCTTTGGCTTCGTCCGAGCCCTCGTTTTCAATTTTTATCTTGTGCCCGGTGGCTTCATTAACGGCTGCTTTTTTATTCTCTTCAAGCTGGTTATACAGATCCGTTAGTCTGGTTTTCGATTCTTTAATCTCCCGGCCGAGGTTTGCGATTTTTTCATTGCGCTGGTGCATCACATTCTGAAGGGGGCGGAACATGATGCGGTTTATTAAAAACAGGAAAATCAAAAACGAGATCAATTCAACAATCATCGTCGCATTAATATTGATCATTGAGACTGTGCTGACGATTTCCATATAAAACGACCTCCGGAGAGTTTATACAACAAAGAGCAGCAGCAGTGCGACAACCAGAGAATAAATCCCCGTAGATTCCGAGACGGCCTGGCCGACAAGCATTGTCCGGGTTAAAAGACCAGCCTCGCCGGGATTTTTGCCGATCGCTTCGCAAGCCTTTGACCCAACTAGCCCTTCACCGACGCCGGGACCGATAGCGCCAAGCCCCATTGCAAGGCCTGCACCCAGTAATGATGCCGCTTTGACGAGTTCCGCGCCTTCAATTGCCATTTTTTCCTCCTTTATATTGGTTTGATATATCAGTTTGAATTTACGCCTTTAAATGACAAAAATTAAAACCAGGCTCACCACCATTGCATATATGGCAGTGGACTGAGAAACCGCCTGACCCACAAGCATGGTCCGGGTCAACCCGCCTGTGTTTTCGAGATTTCTGGCTACCCACCGGACAGCCTGCTCTGCTGTTAACCCATTGCCGAGTCCCGGTCCGATACCGCCGAATCCCATGCAGATACCGGCTCCCAAGGGCGCCATGGCGGCGCTCAGGGCGGCAGATTCCGGAAAAGCGCTGAAAATAAGAATAAAGCTGATCAAAAGTCCGAAAATCGCCGGGGTTTGTGAGACGGCCTGTCCAACGAGCATGGTTGTGGTAACATTTCCAACGGATACGGGCTGCCTGGCAATGCCTTCGCAGCTGGCACCCGCGGCAAGGCCTCCGCCGGCTCCTGATCCGATGGCCGCAAGTCCGGTACTGAGCCCGGCGCCCAACAGGGCGGCCCAGGTTGGAGCCAGGGGCATGCTGCTAAAATCCGTGAACATGAGCAGAAGTGCGACCACCATGGCAAAAATTGCCGGAGTCTGGCAGACGGCGGACCCGATTAGCATATTGGTGGTCAATGTGCCGGAAACAGCAGGCTGCCGGGCAATCCCCAGGCAGGCCTGGCCTGCGGGAAATCCTGCCCCCACCCCTGAACCGATGGCCCCGAATCCCATGCTGAGCCCGGCGGCAAGAACGGCCGAGGCCTTTAGTAAATAGGGAGCGCCCGGATCCAAAAAAAGCAGGAGAACGGCAACAACCAATGCAAAAATTGCTGCTGATTCAGCAATTGCCTGGCCGACCAGCATATTTTTAAAAATGTCGCCCGATTTTTCCGGTCTTGATGACAGCCCTTCGTTTGCAAGACCGGCGGTATAACCCTCTCCAAGGGCCGCGCCGATCGCGCCGAAACCCATGGCAAGCCCGCCTGCTGAAAATGTAGCCACCTGAATCCATGTTGCGGTATCGAATGACATGGCTATTTAACCTGCACTGAAATATAGACCAAAGTTAGCATTGTAAAAACAAAAGCCTGGATTGCACCGATGAAAATAAAGAAAAACCCTATAAGAAAAGGCGGCAGTACCAAGCTTAAAGTCAGGTAAGAAACCACAAGCACTATTATGTCTCCGCCCATGATGTTTCCAAACAGACGAAAGGAGATGGAAATAACCTTGGATAGTTCCCCTATTACGTTTAGCGGCATCATGAAAAATATCGGCTGAAAATAGGCTTTGATGTAAGCCTTAAACCCCTTTTCCCTGATTCCCACGTAATGGGCTATAACAAATCCCATGATCCCCATGCTGAGAGTGGTGTTCAGATCGCTTGTCGGCTCGCCCAGGTGGGGAAAAATGCCCAGAATATTACAAAACAGCAGAAACATGAACAAGGCGCAGATAAGCGGGGCGTATTTGCGGGCCAGCCTTTTGTCTAGTGCATCTTCTGTCAGCCCGTAGAACTGTTCAATAAACAGTTCGCCGATATTTTGAAAGATTCCCGGTACAATGGACCTGTTCCGTTTTGCTATATACCCGAAGATAAGCAGGCAGATAATGACAATCCATGTCCAGGAAATGACTTCAAGGTTAAATCTCAATTCATAACCGAAAGCCGTGACAACCAGCTGATGTATTTTACCGAGTTCTTCCATGGCGTTTTTTTAAAGCAACTGAGTTTTTCGGAATTTCATCTGAATTAGGTTAACTATATGTTCGGTTAATATCACCAATTGTATCATAAAAAGGCCGCAGACAGTCGCAGCCAGATTAAACTGGGAAAGCTTAATTGAGAGCGCAAGCGGTATAGCCATCAGCGCATATCTGCCGAATATGGAGACAAAGGAGATACCTGTTGATCTGCGTCGGTTGTGGCCGATGCGCATGGGCAGGGTTTCGCCCATAATAATGAAATTGGCGATGCTGAAAACGGCCCCCAGGATCAATCCTTTGCCCAGGGGCTTAAAAGCCAGTATGAAACAGACAATCGCGATAACAACTGCGATTGTCAATGCAAGCGAGCAATATTTTTTTTCGGTCTCTCTGATTGCTTCCAATGTTTTAATCGGTCCGGTTGTCAGTATCAAAGGCCTCTATCATCCGGGAGCAGGTGACAACGACCCTCTAAATAGCTTTTTGCCGCGTTTTTTTGTATAACGCCAGGCTGCGATTTAAATAAAGTCACCTCATAACAGATGAATTGTTTGACCGTCAAGCAAATATTTGAATTTTCTTAATCTTTTAAAATAACAGGGGAATCCGCATATGAGCCGAGCTGTTTTATTCCTGTTTGTTATTGTCGTCATTTTCCCGGCCGGATTCGGAATCACCCTCTTTTTTTTCTTCCGGCTCAAGTACCTCCATTATCTGGCGGTAAACCACCACCGCCCCTCCCACTATACCCAGAAGGATAAACAGGGCTGTAAAAATCCCCCCTGTGCCGAGCCATCCGTCGAGAAGACGCCCCACAAACAGGCAGAATATAATCGATCCCGCCATGGTAAGCCCGAACTGGACCACAATCTGCAGGTTTTCCGCCCACTGCCTGTTGTTTCTGTAATTGAAAAATTTTCCGGGCGCCATGGCAATTCACGTTCCAATTAAAGGTAAAAATGCTTAACAGGTATCACAATGGCAGTCAAGCAATTTTTTGGTATAATTATCTGTAAGAATTACAAGAAATTGATGCAGGAAGGCTGGCCGGGCGCGGAACTCTCCGGATGCTTTTTCGGGCATCAAGAGATTTCTGAAAGAATCCTGGGGATTAGGTTTTTGAGCTGGGTCTGGACGAAAAAGGCATTTCCTTCTTCGGCAATAAAGGCAAGGAAACGGTAATTGCCTGCTGTATAAAAATCCGTGCCCTGCATGATTATAATGCCCTGTTGGGTATGAAGGCTCAATGCGCGGCAGCGGCCAAGCCCTTTGCGACTCCAGTGCATCGAACAGTCTGTATATATGTTGTTTGTCACAGCGGCCATATCGGTGAAACTGATTTCTGTCCCGCTGGAGACGTCGCTTGCCAGAACCCTTCCTTCACTGCTGATAATGGCAAGGCCCTTGTAGCCCTTTACCGTCCTTAGTATGTCTGCGTGCTTGTTCATGGCTTCTTCCAGCCGGGAGCTCCCCCTTCTTTCAAAAGACCGCTGGCGCCGGTCTTTTTCCTGATGATTCTCCTGTTTAGGCCTGGCTCCTTTTTCCCATGAAGCCCTTGCCAGAGTGAGCAGATCAGTCTTGGTTCTTTGTTTTCTGTTTTCATGGGAAAGCGGGGAGAAAGCCAGCTGTACACCCTGCCACCCTGCAATCCGCTTTGCGGCTTCATCTCCTTCCATGTCGTCAAAACGCGCGTTTAGCAGCCTTCCTTTTTCAAAATAAAAAAAGCCTTTTTCCCGGTTTCCGGACCTGACCTCCAGGCGGCAGGTTTTGCCGGCAATTGAGATCAGCGGCAGAAAGTTTTTCATGTTCATTCCATTGCGGGTCTGGCCTTCGTCACGCAGGTTCAGCCCGACAAATATGGCCGAAGCCAGCCTGCCGAATGAAAACGGCTTTTTCAGAAAATACAGAACTCCGGTATGCCCTGTTCTGTCGCTGAACCAGGGTTTGGGATCAGTCTCGTCGAGCATGATGATACAGGGAATGGACGGGAAATTGCGTGTCATGAAAGCCAGCAGTTCCAGGCCGTCTTTTTGCGGAAAATGAATACTGGTAGCAAGCACCGAAAGATTTGACGACCGGAGTTTGTCAACAGCCGATTTTACATTTGTTGCGGTGATAAGTTCAAAGTGATGCAAATCTTTAAAGCCCTGCCGGACTTTATTGAGATTTTCTCTTTCGTTGTCGACGATGAGAACTTTGTCCATAATCCACCCGTATGATAGTAAGAGAGTTGCCGCAGGCAAAGATGCGGCGGGCATTCTGGGGATCTTTCTTGACCCTGCCCGGCTTCTTTATTATAACTATTTCATTTAACGGGGAATATAAAATATGTCAATAAAAAACATGGAAACAGATGCAAGATGTGCGGCCAAAGGTTCAAGATGAATAAAGAAAGCACTGAAGTGCGGGGCAAAACCGGGTATCAGGTTTGCTGTTTCTGCCGGATCATTTTTGCAGTGTTCGTGTTTTTATCGGTTTGCCCGGCCCTGGGTGCCGGGGCAGGGGATTTTACGGTTGCGTCCTGGAACCTGGAAAATCTTTTTGATCTGAAATACGACGGCGGCGAATATCCGGGATATATACCCGGCGGAGATTCCGGCTGGAACAAAGAAATGCTGGAGGTCAAGCTCGACAACCTTTCCCGGGTGATCTGCGATATGTCGCCCGAGGTGATCGGGCTCCAGGAGGTTGAATCCGGAAAGGCGCTTGAGTTGCTGTGCAGGCGGCTGCGCAATTGCGGAGCGGATTACCCTTACGCGGTTATCGCGGATAAAAAGCCAACCACGGTCAAATGCGCCCTGCTGTCAAAATCCCCTGTTGTCTCGACAAAGGAAATCAGGGTGCCAGGAGATCACAACCGCAATATTTTTCGGGCCGACATTGATATTTCCGGAAACAAACTGGTGGTCTTTGTCAATCACTGGAAATCGAAAAGCGGGCCTGAAAGCAGGAGGCTGGTTTATGCAAGGGCGCTTTCCGAAGCGGTAAAAAATCTGCCCGAAAAGACCGATTATTTGCTTATGGGAGATTTTAACAGCAGCTACAATGAGTTTAAAACCCTGCCCGGCAGATCGTCCCTTAATGATACCGGCGGGAGAACCGGCATCAATCACGTGTTAAATACCGTTTCAGGCGGTGTCATGGTTGATGAGCACCGTCTTGTGCAAAATCCTTCAGAAATGCTCCACTATAATCTGTGGCTGGAGAAAGCCCGTCAGAGCAGATGGTCCGCCCTGTTTTTCGGGCGGCCCCGGAGTCCGGATGCAATCCTGCTGCCCGCGGCTTTATACGATGATCATGGAATTTCCTATGAGGACAGCTCGTTTAACAGGTTTGATCCCGGCTACCTGTTTAAAGGGGATCGGCTCAAACGCTGGCAGCGGGCCGGCAGGGGAAGGGGGAGACATCTTGGCCGTGGATTTTCCGATCACCTGCCGGTTTATGCACGTTTTTATGCCGGACCGTTTTCATTTAAACAAGATAAAGACTCCGGGAGCCGTGAAGTTAAAAGAGTCCCGATTTCGGCCCTGTATAATTCCGAGACCGGACCGGTAAAGTATCGTCTGAAACAATGCGCGGTAATTTACAGGCATAATGACAATGCAGTGATAAAACAGAAAAACGGCCGTGCCATCTACGTATATAAAGAGGCACAGGGCCTGGAGCAGGGCCGGGTCTATGAAATAACTGTGTCAAGGTTAAAGCGGTATTACGGCAACCTTGAAATAACAGGTATCGATAATGTCAGGGAGGCGGGAAAAGTAAAAAAACCTGAAATATATTACCTTTCCGGGCCTGATGCTGATTTTTCCGACCCCTCTCTGGAAAATGAAGTCATTGCCCGATACAGCGGCGTTTATAAGAACGGCCGTTTTTTCTATGGCAAAGAAAAACAAATCAGGCTATATTTCCGGGACAAGGCTCTTATCCCGGAAACTCCGGCCAGTATCCGGGTCAGGCATGCGCGGATCGGCTATCATAAAAGCCCGGAGCTCGTGATCGAAAAGCCCGAACAAATCGAAGAGGTGTCATGCCGGAAAGATCCGGAAAAACAGGAAACTAAAAAATAGAAGTGTGGTACTCCATGGGCATTGATACCCGAAATACGAAAAACAACTCCCTTATTCTAGGGATTGATGTAGGCTCGGTTTCGGCCGCCCTGGCGGTTTTGACGCCTGAAAAAAAGATTCTACATACCGATTACCGGTTTCACCACGGCGAGATCTCGGCAACACTGGAGAATATGCTGGAACATGTGGATACATCCATGCTTGCGGCCGTATGCGCCACAGATTCCACGCCGTCTAAAATTGATGCTGACTGGACCTGCGATGACCGGATAGCAGTTATTGCCGCGGCCGCCCATTTTCACGGAAAGCCCGGCGCCGTGCTCCACGTGGGCGGTGAAAAGTTCGATCTGATGCTTTTTGACAAAGACGGCAAATATGCGGGTCTTAAGACCAATACCTCCTGTGCCGCCGGTACGGGAAGCTTTCTGGACCAGCAGGCGGGAAGGCTCAATCTTTCCGGCATCGCAGAGCTCTCGGAAGTGGCCGCTGCAAATACCGGCACTCTGCCCAGAATTGCCTCCAGGTGCGCAGTGTTTGCCAAGACCGACCTTATCCACGCTCAGCAGGAGGGCTACAGCCTGGCCGAAATATGTGACGGCCTGTGCTACGGGCTTGCCAAAAACATTGTGGACACCGTGTTTAAGCATGAAAAGCCCAATCTGCCGGTGATTTTCTGCGGGGGCGTTGCGCGCAATCCTGCAGTGATAAACCATATAAGCAAGATGATCGGGCTGGGGCTGGTGGTAGACGACAAGGCGCCGCTTTACGGTGCAGTGGGGGCTGCGGTTAATTTGATCGAGGAAAGGGGCGGACAAGCCGATTTCGGCAGAAATCTGCGCCCAGTGATCGGGGCATCAAACGAGAGCTTGCAGTACGGGCATCCTCCCTTATCGCTTGCCTATTCAAGTTTTCCTGATTTTGCCTCCAAAGAAGCATATGAATACACCCCCCGCAGCCAGGCAGGCAGCAACCGGGTGGAAGTAGATATATATGAATCGATGGTCCCGCAAAGCCAGCTTACTGTCTATCTGGGCATTGACATCGGCTCCACGAGCACCAAGGCGGTCTGGATGTCACCTGACAGGCGGGTGCTGGCCGGATTTTACACCAGGACTGCGGGCCGGCCTGTTGCTGCTCTGTGCAGCCTGCTAGAGGCCATGGATGATATTGTGCAGGGCCGCGGTCTTGATCTTTGTATTCACGGGGCGGGGGCCACGGGATCCGGGCGCAAGTTCGTTGGCAAGCTGGCGGGAGCCGACCTGATAATCGATGAGATAACCGCCCATGCCAGGGCCGCCTGGGAACTTAATTCAGAGGTTGACACGATTATTGAAATCGGGGGGCAGGATTCCAAGTTTACAACGCTTCGAAACGGCCGGGTCACTTTCTCCATCATGAACAATGTATGTGCTGCGGGAACCGGCAGTTTTCTCGAGGAACAGGCAGAAAAGCTTGGCGTGGATCTGAAAGAATACGCCGGGCGCACGGAAAACGTTTGTGCCCCGGTTGCCAGTGACCGTTGCACCGTGTTTATGGAGCGCGATATCAATTATTACCTGAGCCGCGGATACAGGGTGGATGAAGTGCTGGCAGCAGCACTGCACTCGGTGCGGGAAAATTATCTTACCAAGGTCGCCGTGGAGGGCGAAATCGGCAAAACTGTCTGTTTCCAGGGGGCGACCGCCAGGAACCGATCGCTTGTGGCGGCATTTGAACAGTGCCTGAATCGACCGATTTACGTTTCGCGTTACTGTCACCTGACAGGCGCACTGGGTGTTGCTCTTCACCTGGCGGATGAAAAAGTTTCAAAGAGCGGATTTCGGGGGCTGAAGCTTTATAAGGCCAGTATTCCGGTACGATCCGAGATATGCGAACTGTGTACCAACCACTGCAAGATAACAGTGGCTGATATGGATGACGGGCCGGTGGCTTACGGATTTTTGTGCGGCCGGGATTATGAAACCGGGCATTTTGTGGACAATAACCGGGCCGGCTTTGATCTTGTAAGGACCCATCAAAGAATTTTTAAGTCTGAGGCCAGGCCTCCGGAAAATCCGGAAGTCACGGTCGGGATTCCCGCAGCTCTGTATTTGTACGAAGATCTGTCAATGTGGATCGATTTTTTCCGTCGTCTTGGCATGTCAACGGTTGTAAACAGGGGGTATCAGGGAGCTTTAAGCAGGGGCAAGGCATGCGTGGGGGCTGAATTCTGCGCACCGGTTACGGCGGTGCACGGTCATGTGGACTACCTGCTTGAAAAGGCCGATTTTATTTTTCTCCCCTACTACCTGGACAACCGGGAAAAAGACGGAGATGCCAGGCGGCAGTACTGTTATTATTCCCAGTATGTGCCCTCTTTGACCGCGGGTATGGCCCCGGCAGAGAGAAACAGGATAATATCGCCGGTTATCAGGTTTTTATACAATAATTTCCACGTGCGCCTGGAGCTCTACAGGGCTGTCAGGGAGATCGATTCCAGGCTCGGCTTTTTTGAAATAATAAGCGCCTATGAGAAGGCCAGGGCGGACAAACAGGCAGCCATGGAAAAGTGGCGGCAGACTATGCAGGAGTTTTTTGCAGAGGCCGAAGATATAAGCGTAATGTTTCTGGGAAGACCTTACACGGTGCTCGATCCTGCCATGAACAAGAGTATTCCCGGAATTTTTGCAACCCTGGGGGTCAGGGGGTTTTTCCAGGACATGCTTGATCTGGAACATAACGATTTTTCAGAAATATCGCCTTTTCTCGAAGAGCTGCACTGGAATTACGCGGCGGATATTATCAAGGCGGCAAAGATCGCATCTGAAACCCCGGGGCTTTATCCGGTGCTTGTGACCTCGTTTAAGTGCTCTCCGGATTCTTTTATCCGTGAAGTATTCCAGTCTTTGATGGAAGGGGCGGACAAACCTTATCTTATACTGGAGCTCGACGAGCACGGTTCAAGCGTTGGATATGAAACCCGTATCGAGTCTGCGGTAAGGGCATTTCGAAATCATGCAGCAGAAGGCAGGGCAAGGAAAAAGGATGCGGGCTCGATCAATCCTGTCAAAGCCGGCCGGATGGGCGGCAGGACCGTTGTTATGCCAAGCTGGGACCCTATTACCTGCAGGTTTCTGGCCGCCAATATGAGACGGGAAGGCTTTGACGCAAGAGTGGTGACCGAGACCCCGGAAGCCGTAAAACGCAGCATGCGGTTAAATACCGGGCAATGTATCCCCATAAACGCCATGGTGCAGGAGTTTGTGGAGTATGTGTACGAACATGAGCTGGATCCGGCAAAAACCGTGCTCTGGATGGGATATTCAGAGGTGCCGTGCAATATCCGGCTATATCCCTACAAGCTCAAGCAGATGATTTCCTCATTTGGAGGCGGCATGGAAAAGGCCGGAGTTTATACCGGCAATATTTCATTTGCCGATTTGTCCCTGCGTGCTGCCATGAATGCGTATTT
>JAGXLE010000209.1 GCA_018334855.1 Desulfobacterales bacterium
AGAGAGGAGCAGCTCCAGAGGCTTAAAGAAAAAAACCAAAACGCTTTCATGTACGTAGACGAGCCCGGCCTGCAGTTTCTGTTTTCAGCCATGTCAGGATACGGAGATGTTCAGGCAAAGGCCGACATGGAGATGTTTTTCTCGCTTATAGACAGGCCACGCGGAGTGCATTTATGCGGCAACCCGGACTGGGATTTTCTTTTGAACCTGGATATAGACATCCTGTCGTTAGACGTTTATACCAACGGCGAGGTCTTTGCCTCCTATGCCCCTTCGGTCAAGCGGTTTCTCGACCGCGGCGGGGTGCTTTGCTGGGGCTTGGTGCCCACAAATGTCGAGCCCTTTGAAAAGGAATCCATTGATTCGCTGGAAAACATGCTCGAATCTCTCTGGGCCGCCCTTTATGCCAAAGGCGTGGACCGGGACCAGCTTCTTTCACAAAGCCTGCTTTCTCCCGCCACATGCTGCCTTGTCAACCCGGATATCGAAAAAACCGTGGAGGAGGGCTTTGCGGCGGTAAAATACCTGTCAGAAAAGCTGCGGGATAAATATTCTCTTTCGTGAGTCCGCCGAATGATAATTATCCCGCAGCCTTTTTTTGATATTATTCGCTTTCGTAAGCTTTTTCAAAATACTCTACCTTGTATTGCGTCCTTTCAAAGGTGCCTTCTTCAACCCACTCGATCTTCGGGGTAAAGACCAGTTTTTCCCGGATCGTCTGTCTGATCCTTTCGCCAAGGTCTTTTAATTTTTCCGGCCCCGGCTGGCCTTTCTTTTCTATTTTAATCGTAAGGTTTTCGCCGAAATAAGTGCCTTTGTAAGGAAGTACGATACGGAATTCACCTGTTGTTTCAGGTGCAAAGCTTTGAATTATGCCTTTAACCGCAGCCGGGAAAACATTGACGCCCTTGACCTTTATCATGTCATCGCTGCGGCCTATCACGTGAAACCTGAAGCTGGTGCGTCCGCAATCGCATGGATCAGTATAAACCCTTACCATGTCGCGTACTCTGTATCTTATTACCGGTGTTGCTTCCCTGTTTATCGTTGTAAAGACTATTTCGCCCTCCGCTTCATGCTCCATGGGTATTGGATCCAGGGTTTTCGGGTCTATTAACTCGGCCACCAGGCCGTCCTGTCCGCAGAAATGCAGACCCCTTGAGGCCCCGCATTCGGCAGCGATATCTGCTGCGACATCTGCAAGACCGTAAAAATTTCTTGCAGTAATACCCCACGTTTTCTCTATCCTGCTGCGCTCCTCATCACTTAATGCCTCTCCTGCAAGAAATCCCTTTTTAAAACCCAGTTCGCCTGGCGCTACCTGCAGATATTTCCGGATTGCATCTTCCAGAAAAACGGTGGCAGATGGTGTTGAAAACAAGACAGTCGGCCTGAAATTCTTGATAAGGTCCATTAACTTGTCAGTACCCGTGCTCACAAACGGGGCGGGGATAACAGTTATTCCCATGCTTTCCGCGCCCGAGCATTCAGACAGCCCGCCCACAAACAGGGTAAAATTGGCGGGATTGATTAATATGTCTGAAGGCCGAAGACCCCCTGTCCATGCATGCCGCGAAAACATCTCGTTCCAGAGTTTGACATCATTGCGCGTCAGCCCGATGAAAAGGGGCCTGCCTGTTGTTCCGCTGGTGCCCTGAATACGTATAATCTCTTCCATAGGTGCGCACTGATGTCCCCCCAGGCCGCCGTTTTCTTCCTGGGTTGCTCTCAGGTCATCCTTGGTGGTAAAGGGAAAATTTTTCAAATCTTCCAAGCTTTTAAAATTATCCGGGTTTACGCCTGCACTGTCGAATTGTTTTTTGTAGAAAGATGATTTCCCGTAGACATATTCGAGTTGTTTTTTAAGTGATTTTTCATCCCTGGCAGCCTGTTCCCGGGGTGAGCGGGTTTCTGCTTCCTGATTCCAATAAGATTTTTCCATCATCTTTACTCCTGTGAGATATATTTACTTTTTTCCTCAAGATTGAAAACTCTGAGTGCGTTTTTCCAAAACAGTTTTTCTTTTACATGCGGCTTTAACGGCCATTCGTTTACCTCCCGGATCACATCGCCTATATCCATCCCCATGGAAACCCAGTCTGACCCGAACAATATTTTGTCCTGTATGGTTGAGTTTGCAAAATGGAGAAACATGTCCCATCCGGTATTTGGTTTGGCAACATATCTGGGTCGATGTGCCGAGGTATCTACAAACAGGTTTTCGTATTTCCAGAGCATAATAACTATATCCGGAATCCAGGGCCATCCGCCGTGGCCTGCAATGATTTTCAGCTTCGGAAAATCTATTAAAACCTGCTCGAGATATTTCGGATGGCCGTAGTATATGCTTTGGTTGGTCGCCCAGTTTACCGAGGTGTGGATCCATATCGGCGCACCTAAATCTTCACACAATGCATATAATGGATAATATTTGGGATCATTTGCAAACAGCCTGTGCATAAACGGCCGAAAGACAACAGCACGCAATCCCAGCCTGGTAAGGGCCCGCTCTGCTTCATCCAGGCTTTTCTTTCCTTTATGAGGATTGAATCCGGTAAAACCTATGAATTGATCAGGGTACTTATTAAGAATGTCAGCCACGTAATCATTAGGCAGAGCCGAGCCGGTAGCATTTTGCTCGTCCATGTTATGCACTGCAGAGTAGGTAATCCCTGCTTGCTTTAACTGCTTGACAAAATTGTCCATGCTCATGGGCCCTGATTCTGCCCTTTGTATTAATTCTTCTTTTACTCCCTTATCAGACAGCCTTTCTGCAGCGGCTTCAAACTCCTCTGGAGACATATCGAGCCACTTTGCCCAGGCAGTGGCAAACATCCGGAAATAAAGTTTGTTTTCCTCAGAAGGACTGAACAGGTCATCAAAAAGCATTTCCCTGGTGGGAAGTGTATTGGATGTATCTATAATCATAATATATTATTCTCCTTAATTTAGAATCATCGGCAACCAGAGAACCAGTTGCGGAAAGACCATGATCAGTATAAGACCGATTAGCTGCAGACCGACAAAAGGAAGAACAGAGAGATAGAGATCCCCCATTGTAATTTCCGATGGCACTATGGACTTTAAATAAAACAAGTTGAAACCATAGGGAGGGGTGAGGTAGGCCATCTGTATCTGCATCATGAAAAGCATGGCAAACCACAACGGATTAAACCCCAGGGTTTTGATTATCGGCACATATATCGGGACGCACAGCATGACAACCGCAAAATCATCCATCAGCATACCCAGTATGAAGAGAGAAAGCATCATAAGAATAAGAACAGTCCAGGGCGTCATGTTCATCTCTGTTACGAGGTTAAGAACCAGGGACTGGGCCCCTACCGCCCTGTACAGGGAATTGAACTGTTCGGCGCCGAGCAGTATCCAAAGGGCCATTCCGACAAGTTTAAATGTCTGAAGGGAGGCTGTTTTTACAAGATTGAAATTTAGCCTTTTGCGGATAGCGGCACAGGC
>JAGXLE010000210.1 GCA_018334855.1 Desulfobacterales bacterium
GGAGAACAGAATCTGTATAATTGATGTTGGGAACATTGCAAGCTCCCGTCTGTATTGCACCGCATGTTTTCCAAGGGATAATGAACCCGGAAAGACTGTGTTTATGGAACCAAGCATTAATAATGACCCCGATAGGGGGATAGTGTTTAACATACAAAGGTTTAGCCTTCACGACGGGCCGGGTATAAGAACCACGGTCTTCATGAAAGGTTGTCCTCTCAGGTGCCTGTGGTGTTCCAATCCTGAATCGCAGGCTATGGCTCCAAATCTGATGGTAAGAGACACCCTTTGCAGGGGCTGCGGGCAGTGCGTAAAGGCATGTCCTAAGGGGGCAATCAGTATCACTGAACAGGGGGTCAGGGTAATTGACTGGCAAAAATGCGACCAGTGTATGGAATGCGTATCCGCCTGTATATATAATGCACTGAGTATCTGCGGTACTGGCATGGAGATCCGGGAAGTGGTGGATGAGGTGATGAAAGACGAGAAGTTTTACGCCAATTCAGGCGGAGGTGTTACCTTGTCCGGGGGAGAACCATTAATGCAGGTTGATTTTGCGGCATGGCTGCTGAAAACCTTAAAAGAAAACGGATTGCACACCGCTATAGACACCAGCGGCCATGTGGAGTGGGCAAAGATGGAGAAAGTATTGCCCTTTGCCGACCTTCTGCTCTGGGATATCAAGCATTTGGATCCTGATGAGCATAAAAGAACCACAGGGGTTGGAAACAATTTAATCCTGGAAAATCTTAAAAACGCTTCAAAAACAAAAAAAATATGGCTTCGTGTGCCCCTGATTAAAGGTTTTAACGACAGTGCGGACCATATCCGGAATATAGCAATTCTGGCAGGGAAAACAAATGCCGAAAAGGTCTCTTTGCTCCCGTATCACGAGGGTGGAAAATCCAAGTGCCACCAGATAGGAAAAATTTTCGGTTTTCCCCTGGGCGCGGCCCCGGATGATACCAATGTCGGTTTTTTAAAAGAAATCGTTGAACAGGAGGGCATTCCGGTAAATATCGGCAACTAAGGCCGTGTGGTTATTTGTTGACAAATTTTCTTTCTGCTCCAGGCGATCCCGCGATGTTGATTTGCGGGGATACACGATCAATAACCCCGTTTTCAAGCAGGTGATCCCAAACTTCGCATACCGGCATCCCGACCACGTTGGTATAAGATCCCTGGATGCTTTTGACCATGAAGGCGCCAATGCCCTGTATGGCATAAGCTCCCGCCTTGTCCCAAGGTTCGGGCGTATCCAGGTACCACCGGATTTCGGCATCGCTTAGCGTTTTAAACGTAACTTCTGTTATGCAGATATCACTTTGACAGTGGTTTATGGCCCGGCACTGGATGCTGTAGCCGGTGATAACCCGGTGAGTGCGTCCGCTTAGCTGCGAGAGCATTTCATATGCATGTGCCCGGGATGCCGGCTTGTTGATAATCGTATCGTCAATAACCACAATGGAGTCGCCCCCGATCACCCATCGTTCCGGATGATTCCGGGATACCTCCCCAGCCTTGGCTTCTGCCAGGGTTCGGGCATGGATTTCCGGCAAGAGCACTTCAATGGCTTCCTCGTCAATTCGGCTGGGGATCACCTCAAACGGAATTTTTGCCTGCTCCAGCAGGCGCTTTCTGCGGGGCGATTCCGAGGCCAGAATTATCCTGTATTTATTATTCCTTGTGTTCATGCCGAACCCCTATCAAATCCCGTGCAGCCTGGCAAGGGGCCGGTTTGGATTTTTCCTTGCATTTACGTGTTTCAATGATGTATGTAATGACCTTGTATCCATATTAATATAGTCCCGGTGGATGCAAAACGCACAGCCACTTTTTCCCCCGCACGCAGATGTGCCTGGGTGGCGGAATAGGTAGACGCAAGGGACTTAAAATCCCTTGGGGCATAGTCCCCGTACGAGTTCGATTCTCGTCCCAGGCACCATTTAATATTTCCTTTATTTTTCAAGTGAGCTTAGAAATTCCGCAATCGCCCTGCCGATGTCATCGGGCGAGTCTTCCTGGATGAAGTGGAGGCCTTCGACGGTGACCTCCTGCTGGTTGGCCCAGGAGCGGCAGTATTCGCGCTGGGCGCCTGTAAGAATCATGCCCGGCTCTGCGTTTATAAACAGCTTTGGCACAGGTGCGGTTTCAAGCGACTTGCTGTAGTCTGCCACGATTTCAGTGACATCTGCGGGTTCTCCGTAGATTGGAATTTCCCTGGGCCAGGTAAGGGTGGGGCGCCGGTCCTCGCCAGGGTTGAAAAAAGGTCGGCGGTATTCGGCCATTTCGGCTTCGCTCAGTTTGCGCAGGATGGAGTTGGGCAGGATTCTTTCCACGAACGCGTTGTTTTTAAGGATGATGTCATCGCCTTCGGCCGATCTTAGTCGCTTGAACATTTTCCGGGCCGCCTCGGGCCAGTCCGACCAGTTCAAGGGCTGGACAATGGCTTCCATGTAGACCAGGCCGCGCACGCTTTCCGGATGCCTAAAAGCCCGGTCAAATCCAAGGGCCGATCCCCAGTCGTGGATCACGAAGACTATGTTTTCTTCAATACCCATTTCCGACAGGAAAGCGTCTATGAATCTGCGGTGCTCGGCAAACCGGTAGGAGTCCGGTCCGGAATCGGCCAGCTTGTCCGAATCTCCCATGCCGATCAGGTCCGGTGCAATGCACCGGCCATGCGGCTTTACGTGCGGGATCACGTTTCTCCACAAGTAGGACGAGGTGGGATTGCCGTGCAAAAATACGATTGGGTTACCTTCGCCTTCATCCACGTAGGCCATGTTATGGTCAAGGATCCGGATGTATTTTTTGGAATAATTCTGTTCTGACAGTATCATGTCGGACCTCCCGGATTTAAACTGTGTTTTGGTGTCTGCCGCATGCTGTTAACTCGTGCCCATCCAGAAATGGCCAATTTGCTCAATTTCTGCGTCAGGCTCAAATTTTAATCCTCAAAATACTTTGAGTATTCCTGCGGTTAAAATTTTCGCCTTCCTTGAACTTGAACAAATTATCTAATTTCTGGATGGACACTCAGAGTTTTTGCGTGCAGACATATTCAAAAAAATAACGTTTTGTTTCAGAAAAACAAGCTTCCGGAAAACAGCTTGCACGCTTTCCGGCCCCGTGTTAGAAAATATTTTTCAATGATGGACCCGCAGCAGGCAATGAAGGAGAAAAGATGAACGTATGCATAGTGGGAACAGGTTATGTGGGGCTGGTTACTGCAGCGTGTCTGGCTGAAACCGGCAACCATGCTGTTTGCGTTGACGTAAACGATCATGTGGTGGAACGGCTTAAAAAAGGCGATGTCCACATTTACGAACCGGGCCTTGAAGATCTGGTGCAGCGCAACCTGGAAGAAGAGCGTCTGGTATTTACAACATCTCTTGAAGAGGGGCTCCGGGATGCAGTGCTGGTGTTCTCGTGCGTCGGCACCCCGTCCACGGATGACGGAT
>JAGXLE010000211.1 GCA_018334855.1 Desulfobacterales bacterium
GGGAGGACAAAATATTGAAAAAAGCTTGGCAGTGGTCACCGGCCTTGTCCCGCATATAGGTTACGAACAGGCCGCCCGGATCGCGCATCTGGCCCATGAAAACGGAAAAACCATCGAAGCCGTGGCCCTTGAAGAAAATCTCATGCCCGGCGACGAACTGCGGAGGGCTCTCTACGGTGAAATGGAGGATAAATGACCGAATCCGGCGGAATCATCAACACAGGCCTTCGCGGGGTGCCGGTGGCAAGCACCCGGATCTGCCTTGTGGACGGAAAGAATGCGAAACTGATCTACCGCGGCTACAACATCACCGATCTGGCAGAAAACGCGACTTTTGAAGAAGTTGTCCACCTTCTGCTCTTTGAACACCTGCCTGCAGCCGGCGAACTCGATTATTTAAAACAACGCCTTGCCGAAGAACAATCCGTTTCAGACGGGATAATCTCCGCGCTTAAAACCCGCCCCGTGGACTCCGCCCCCATGGACATACTCCAGGCATGCGTTGCGATGCTTGCAAATCATGACCCGGAAGCCGGAGTGCTGAGCCGGGAAAAGGCCACGGAGACTGCTATCAGACTGATCGCAAAACTTCCGGTCGTTGCCGCAGCCTGGAACCGGATAAGAAACGGTATGGACCCCCTGCCGCCGGATCCGGACCTTGGCCACGCCGGAAATTTTCTATACATGCTTACAGGCACCAAGCCGGATGAGGAACTGGCCCGGTTCATGGATTTATGCCTGGTACTGCACGCAGAGCACTCATTTAACGCCTCCACTTTTTCAGCCCGGCAGGTGGCATCCACCAGGGCCCACATGTATGCGGCGATTGCCGCTGCGGTGGGTTCGCTGTCCGGGGAACTTCACGGAGGCGCAAATGCCCGTGTAATGCAGATGCTGCTTGAAATTGGAACACAGGATGCTGTGGATGACTACGTGGAGTCCAGGATCCGGGCGGGCGAAAAAATCATGGGCATGGGACACCCTGTCTACAAAACCGGTGATCCCCGCGCCGGGATACTGGGGCCGATGTCAAAACGGATGGGCGAGAAAACAGGCAACACCGGCTGGTATGAACTAAGCGAAGCAGTACGCAGAAAAACACAGGAGGTTTTCAAAAAGCTGAAAGGAACAGGCATATATCCCAATGTCGATTTTTACAGTGCCACGGTTTATTACGCCATGGGCATTCCTGTTGACATGTTCACGCCCATATTTGCCGTATCAAGGATTTCCGGCTGGTGCGCCCACGTAATCGAGGAGCAGTTTGCAGGAGCGGCTCCAAAACCGGCACTTTACCGGCCATCCTCGCAATACGTAGGCGAATACTGCGGGCCGGCCGAGTGTTCCTTTGTGCCCATGGAAAAACGGGGCTAAACTTCCGTATGAAGAATGGAGTTCAAGCCCGAAACCATCAAAAAGATCGAGCCCGGCCGGATGAAACAGCCTGAGAAGAGCGTCGTAAAGACCGGACGCAAAAAGGCCGGCTTATCGCCGGCCTTTTTTACTGGTAATTTGTTTTGTCTATTCCTCCCAGTAGATGCATTCCGACGGGCAGGAATCAATGGCTTCCTCGATTTCGTCTTCCGGTCCGCCCTCGGGCTTGATTACGTAAGCCTTTTCCGTGTCCTCGTCAAAGGCGAAGACCTCGGGGCAGATCTCCACGCAGCTTTCGCAGCCTTCACATTCATCCGTATCAATTACGACTTTAGCCATGCCGACCTCCATTGTGCTGAGTTGTTAAAATGAAAAACCTACCGCCTTATTTAGTTCTTAATATGTTGCCGGAAACCAAATATGTCAATATCCATTTTTTATCCGGCTGCCTTCCCGGTTTTTTGCATGCAAACCCTGGCGGATCCGACCCGCGAATTTTCGTTGGTCCGTTTAAGCAACATGCTTATATTTGGGCTTGAACCTGAAATAAATTTAAACGACTATTAAAGGAGGCATACTTATGGCACAGCAGACCACTCCCCAGCATTGTCCCGGATTTCAGCAATTTAAAAATTTAAGCGCGTTTACCTGCAAATGTCCGGAGTGCGGCGCTGAAAACGAGATCTTCTCAGATGAATTTGACCGGCCGCACAAGTGCGACAACTGCAACCAGCAGATCGATTTCACCCAGTGCAGCCTGGAAGCCTCGGGCGGGAGCCAATAAAGAAAAGATAAAAGGGGCGTTGCCGGCAACGCCCCTTAATCCTTGATCCGGGCAGGCAAGCTGTGGTATTTAAAAATGTAATACACATTTCTAATTATCTGCAGCAGGAGGGAATTTAATGCTCGCTTTTCTGCCCGGCCCGGTGCGCGGCACAACAGCACTTCTGTTATACACTATAAACACTGTATGCATATTTACCGCGATGATCCCCTTTGTGATTATCAAGGTTTTGATACCCGCCGAAGGGGTACGCCACCCACTTACCAGGATTTTAACAAACATCGTGTGGGCATGGATCCATATCAACGGCTTCATCCTGCGGCTTACCCAGGATATTGAAATAGATGCGCAGGGCCTGGAAGGATTCAGCCAGGACCGCTCCTACCTGGTGATAAGCAACCACCGCTCCTGGGCAGATATCCTGGTTCTGCAGCATCTGTGGAGAAGACGGATACCTTTTCTGAAATTTTTTATCAAAAAAGAACTGATCTGGGTGCCGCTGCTCGGCATTGCCTGGTGGGCTCTGGATTTTCCGTTCATGAAGCGATATTCAAAAGAATTTATCGAAAAACACCCTGAACTTAAGGGAAAGGATATTGAAACCACCCGCAAATACTGTGAAAAATTCAAAAGATCGCCCAATACGGTAATCAATTTCCTGGAAGGAACCAGGTTTGACGAAAAAAAACGCGACAAACAGCAGTCGCCGCACCAGTACCTGCTCAAGCCGAGAGCCGGCGGTGCGGCTGTTGTACTGTCAGCCATGGGCGAATGCCTGGATGCAATTATCGACGTCACCATCGTTTATCCGAAAAACAGCACGCCCCTGCCGTTCTGGAGCTTTCTCAGGGGAGATATCCCGAAGGTAGTGGTCCGCGCCCGCAGGCTGGAAATCCCCTCCGAATTTGTCGGCCGCAACTATGAGCAGGACCAGGACTTCCGCCAGCAGTTCCTCACCTGGGTCAACGAACTATGGGCAAAAAAAGACCGCCAGATCGAACAAATCCTCCGGCAAAATCAGACTTGAACCTTTCACCTTTCACCTTTCACCTTTCACCTTGAACCTGCTATCCCTTCCAGTGAACCATGGGCAGTCCTGATACCGGTGATTGAAAATACGGAATCCGGGTTCCCCGAAGGCTGCCGATATAGACTGTTTTCAAGTCCGGCCCGCCGAAAGTGACCGAGGAGAACCACGGGGCGATATCACCCCCGGCCGCCAGCATGATATCGGGTTCCACCCGATCGTTTTCAAACGCCTCCAGCAGGTCCTCCGATGCCTGCGGGTCACCGTCATCCAGG
>JAGXLE010000212.1 GCA_018334855.1 Desulfobacterales bacterium
GGAGGAAGGCCAGAAAAACTTCAAGAAACAGTTCGTCTATGTTCGAATAGTGGTTATAGATGGTGCCTACGCTGATCCCGGTCGCCTGGGCGATTTTCCGGAGCGTAACGTCCCGGAACGCATTTTGGGCGAAAAGCTCCCGGGCGATCTCCGCGATCAATTTTTTCCGATCTTCTCGCTCCTGGGATTTTAAGTCCTCAAAGGTTTTTGGAACCATACAGCATTCTTGTCACAAAACAGGCAGTTGTTACGGTTTTAACCCCAAAAGTGGCTATAGTTGAATTAAGACACCCATTCTTCCATGTAAAAAAATAGCCGCACTTCCCATGTTACATCATGGCAGTCCGGCTATCTTTACAAGACCCGTGACTTTCCGCCCCATCCTTGCGGATAGTTTGGCTTTACCATGATTATTAAACATGAATTTATAAAAAGTGTCAATCGGATTTCATGGCAAACGTAGAAGTTGAAACCACCAAATCTGGCAGCTTTGCTGAGGTTCATATGCCTTGTATGGCGAAGTCCCTATACATACCATCTTAAAGCGATCTCAATTTCAACGTTTATTTTTTTAAATATTCGCAGATCTGCTCTGTGCCAAGTACATGAGCGAACCCAAAGGCCAGGTTCTTCAGGTCGGCCAGATGCAGCTCCCCGTTTACCGTGGCGGTCGCATTTCCTGCAAAAAATATCCGGTAATCCCGGACAAAAGCCTCTCTTGCAGTGGTTTCACAGCAACAATTAGACAGGACGCCGGTAATTATCACTTCCTCGGTCTTGATTAACCTCAAGCTCTTATCAAGAGCGGTGCCATGAAAAGCGTTGTAGCGGTTTTTATCAAGTACGGCATCATAATTATCAGGTTGAATCGCCTTTATCAGTTCCCAATCAGTAGAACCATACTGAATGTAATCTCCCCACCATTCCTGCAGCATACCGCCGTCTTTTGAAACATCGCTATGGCCGTGACGGGTGAATATGATCCGCATATTCCTTGAGCGGCAGGCTTCGATAATTGAAATGACGTTTCCAAGGATCGGGGATGCAATGGAGTGGAAATAATGCTGCATGTCAATGACCAGGAGCGCACACCTGGACGGGTTGGGTATAGCCTCCCGGGTGTTGTAGTGTGAAATTTCCTTAAAGTCATCTGTCATTATAATCCCCGAATCTGATATTATCACCGTTGCACTTATCCGGAAGGGACGGCTTGGATCGAATCATGTTCGCGCACAAGAGAAATAGAATCCCGTCAGATTTGGACAATGTCTTTCAATATATTTCGGGGGCGTAATAAGATTTCGCTATTCTTTGATCTGAATGGTAGCGCCTTTTGTCTTCGCAGGGAGCCTGCCAGCGGCGCATTCCATAACCCTTGATTCGAACGCAGAAAGAAACGGGAAAGCGGGATAAGGAAATCCGATACCGAAGCGGAGATGGAGATTAAAGGGTCAGAGGGAGGCGAGTCCTCCTTCTCCAAATCTGTTCATATCTGTCGCAATCCTGCGCCAATCCCTGTGAATCGGTGGCGGGTACGCGCCCTCCGGCCCCCAGTCAGTGAACATTTTAGATTTGGGATTTCGCCTGATCCCTTTACGCCTGAGTTTCATACAGTCCTCACATACAAAAAAATCCATCCACCGGTCCTCGTATAAAATCAGTACCTGCATGGCAAACTTGAAGGCAGTCATATCTCCCTTCTCAATCAGGAGGTCTTGGATCACTTGTCTCCATGCCTCACATCTCTGGCATCCGTGCCACCATATCCTGTAACCTAGCGGGGATTCCGGGACAGAATCGTTCATGTTGAAATCAAGGTACGGGAACCTCTCCCTGTCTTGTATCACCAGCCCATCAACAAACTCGACGGATCGGACTGTTTCGATTCGGCCATCCACCACGACCTCCTCCTTCCATACCCACTTCACGTCCATGATCTGCCGGATACATCCCCTGTTCATAAAGTTCCCCCTTGCTATGCTAAATACCCCGGAGTGCCGCATATGTCAATACTCTGTACAGATGATGTAGACAAAAGAGAAAGAATGCTTTTGTTGCCGTGGAGGCGTCATTTACTGCGATGCACAACGACTTGGCCTGGGCCTTTAATCTCAGCCGGATTCGAATTGAAAAAAATTTTGGCTTTACTTTTCTGAGGGTTGAGCCCTGTCTCACCGAGTACACATAGCTTGCCGCGCCGGGCAGTATTCTTGGGCAAGCTAAAATTTGCACATTGCATCTGCCATATTATTATTATTATTTAAAATGAGCTCCTTTGCGCCCAGAATTAAATCTGTAACCAAAAAGGTGAACAAATGCCAAAAGTTGAAATTTATACCACACTGATATGCCCGTATTCCCTCAAGGCTAAAGAGTTGCTGGAGGAAAAAGGCGTTGCCTTTTCAGAATTTCGCATTGAAGGCAATCAGGAACGGACCGCCGAGGCAAAACAAAGAAGTGGCGGGCGTGAAACAGTACCTCAAATATTCATAGATAACGAGCATGTTGGCGGGTATCATGAATTAAGCACTATGGAGATGGAAGGAAAACTTGACCCCATGCTCGGCCTTTCATAGGAAGAAAAACTTGTGTGGCAACAGCAAATGCTTGGAAAGTACCTAAAAAATAATGCTCCTTTAATTCGGCCCCAACCAACAACCTTTAAGGAGACTTTTTCATGGCGCAGTCCCGATGCCCTTTTTGTGGCTGCGAACAGTTTTATGTAAAACACCCTGATGACGAATATGCAATATTCGAATTTGAATGCCGGGATGGACAGGTATGTTTTGGCAAAGGGGTGAGTGCCGATGATTGCCCGGAAGTCAGTGATGATATGGAAGTGTTTTGCAATGCTTGTGCGTGGCACGATAAGTTTCATAAGCTCAAATAGACCACTGATTAACGGGGCAGATTGCTTGTCAGCCCGGAAAATATTTCTGGGCCGTCTGAAATTTACCACTTGATTCTGATATTCCCCAGAGACTCAGAAAAGAACCTATTATCGGGGCGTAGCCGGAAAGCGCTCTTCTTATTTCAGACACGTGGCCATTGAAATGCTTCCAACCTACGGCAACCCACCCATAGTGCTTTTAACGTTCCTCCTTGATCGCAGGGGAAAGCCTCGGGATGAGCCGGGAAAATCGTCGCGAAATATGAACTCCTGCAGAATATAAACCATTGACCGGAAGGCGTGAAAGGGACACAAATCACAATGAGTATAAGCGTTGAAAAGCATGGACACATCTGGACCATGATTATTGACCGACCGGAGAAGAAAAACGCGGTTGACCGGGATACGGCAGACCAATTATATGAGGCATTTGCTGAATTCGATCAGGAGGAAAAGGCCCGGGTGGCAGTTTTATGGGGCCGGGGCGGGACTTTTTGTGCCGGCGCGGATCTGGGTTCGGTTGCAAGGCTTGCTGAAGGCCGCGGCAACCGCCTGGATCCGGCTCCCCTC
>JAGXLE010000213.1 GCA_018334855.1 Desulfobacterales bacterium
ATTAGTACGCTCCGGAAATTAAGGGAAGTTTTTCAGGAAGCCCTATGTAAGCCACCTTTTTCTTCTCTTGTAGTGCTTTACGTCCCGATAACTCTTTTTTTCGCCCATTTCAGTCAGGCCAAGGTAGAACTCCTTTATGTCCGCGTTTTCCTTTAGCTTGTCGACCGTGTCGTCCAGGACAATCCTGCCGTTTTCCATAACGTATCCATGGCTGGCAACAGACAGCGCCAGACGGGCGTTTTGCTCCACCAGGAGGATGGCCACGCCGGATTCCTTATTGATGCGCTGAATGATCTCGAATATCTCTCCCACCAGAATGGGGGAAAGGCCCATGGAGGGCTCGTCGAGGAGCATCAGCCGTGGAGAGGACATCAGGCCCCTGCCGATTACCAGCATCTGCTGCTCCCCTCCGGACAGATACCCGCTGATCCTGTTTGTCATGTTGGCCAGCCTGGGAAAGTAGTAGTATACTTTTTCCATGTCCTTTTTCAGCTTGCTTCTGCTGCGGGTTGTGTGCCCCCCGGCGATGAGGTTTTCTTCAACGGTGAGTTCTTCGAAAACACGCCTTCCTTCCATGACCTGAAATATGCCCTGCCTGACAATGGATTCAGGGTTGTCCCGGTCGATGCGCTTGCCTGAAAACCAGATTTTTCCCTCAATGACGTCTCCGTCCTCCGATTTAAGGAGCCCGGATATGGCCTTTAGAGTGGTTGTCTTTCCGGCGCCGTTGTTTCCGAGCACTGTGACAATCTGGCCCTCGTTTACCTGAAGAGACATCCCTTTGAGCACAAGGATCACATTGTGATAGATGACCTCAATGTTATTGACAGCAAGCAGCGGTTGTGTCGACGACATTCGTAAACCCTTTTAAAAAATTGCCAATTATGCCGTTCATACCGATTTAACCGAGCCGGGACAGGGTCAAGTCCTGTTCGCCCAGGTAAGCTTTGATTACCTGTTCGTTATGCCGGATTTCCTCGGGAACCCCTTCAGCAATCTTTACGCCGAAGTCCAGCACGCAAACGCGGTCTGAAATATCCATAACCACGCCCATGTCATGCTCGATCAGCACAATCGTTATCCCCCATTCCTCGTTGATATCCAGGATAAACCGGGCCATGTCCTCGGTTTCCTCCAGGTTCATACCCGTGGCCGGCTCATCGAGAAGAAGGATCTTGGGCTGCATGGCCAGCGCGCGACCCAGCTCCACCCGTTTTTGCAGGCCGTAGGGGAGCGAATAGACTATGCTTTTCCGGATCTGTTCGATCTCCAGAAGATCGATAATCTCGTTTTCTATGTGACGCCTGAGGTTCATTTCTTCATTTCTGCACGGGCCGAAGTAAATCCCGCCGGTCAAAAAACCGGACTTGAGATGGATATGGGCACCGAGTCGGATATTGTCCAGCACGCTCATGTGGCTGAACAGCTCTACGTTTTGAAATGTCCGGGCAATACCGAGACCGGGGATTTTGTGAGGGCTTAGCCGGGTGAGATCCCGGCCTTCGAGCTTGATGGATCCTTTCTGAGGCCTGTAAAAACGGTTAATGCAATTTAGCAGGCAGGTTTTTCCCGCGCCATTGGGACCGATAATCGAAAAAATCTCTCCTTCATTGACCCCGGTGGATACGCCGTTTAAGGCCTGCAGGCCCCCGAAACTCAGATGCACATCATTGACAGATAGCTGATAATCCATGTGATCTCCACTTACGGGCTATCGCTCCGGTTCAAGTTCTTCCACCCTGATCCGTGTTTTCATGCTGTATTCCTTTCCGTCCCGGTATCGAATGCTCGCCTGGACATCGACTTCCTTTTGATCTCCGTAAAGCGCCTCGATGAGTTCCTGGTATCTGTCTTCAACAAATTTGCGCCGGACTTTGCGGGTACGGGTCAGCTCGTCATCATCTGCATCCAGCTCCTTGTAGAGCAGCACGAACCTTCTGATCCGGGCCACCTTGGGCAAAGATTTATTGATTTTTGCCACTTCCCCGGCAATCAGCCCGTAGACTTCCTCTTTCTGGGAAAGATCCGTAAATGTGGTGTAGGGAATCTGGTTATCCTCTGCCCATTTGCCGACATTTCCCATGTCTATGGAAATCATGGCGGTGATAAAGGGACGTCCCTGGCCGATGACTACCCCATCTGTGATATACGGGCTAAACCTGAGCTTGTTTTCGATAAACTGCGGGGAAAACCTGCTGCCATCGCCAAGTTCCATTACATCCTTCATTCGATCGATTATTATGACATGGCCGTCGTCCTCGATCACGGCCGCATCCCCGGAGTGAAACCATCCGTCTCCAAGGACCTCTTCGGTGGCCTCGGGATTCTTGTAATAGCCTTTAAAAATCGTATCCCCTCTGGACAAAAGCTCACCGGAGTCCGACAGCTTGAATTCAAGCCCGGGCAGCGGCTGCCCCACGGTATCCAGCCGGATATCATCCGTTCGGTGCACGATGGAGCCGGCTGTCTGCTCGGTCATTCCATAGACTTGGCGGATATTGACGCCCAGGGCCTGGAACATGTTGAAGATTTCGGCCCCAAGCGGAGCACCGCCTGTATAGACGTGGATGAGCCGGCTGAGACCGAAGAAGTTTTTAATAGGCCGGAAAAGAGCAAAATAAGCGACTGCGTTCAGGGCCTTCCAGTACCAGGGCGGCTCTTGGTTCTTCAGCCGGAAATCGGCCATCCGGTAGCCCACTGGCAGAAAAATCCGATAGGCCAGCCGTTTGATCCAGACCGCGTCCTGCATCTTCACCTGGATGTCCGAACAGATCTTCTCCCAGATCCTGGGAGGCGCCAGCATGATATGGGGCCCGATTTCCCGGATGTTTTCCTGCACAGTTTCCGGCTTTTCCGGAAAATTTACGGTAAAGGCCTTATACATCGACCAGTACACCCCGAATTCCTGTTCCCCGATCCAGGGAAAGGGAAGAAAAGAGACATACTCGAACGCATCCGATGCCTCGTCAACGGAGTCCTGGGCTTTGGCCACGCTGAACATATTTTTCTGCGTGATCATGCATCCTTTGGGAAAGCCCGTGGTACCGGAGGTATAATTGATCATCCCCACGTCGTCGGGCAGGCATTTGTTAATCATCTGCTCAAAAAGTTCAGGCTCTTTTTCAGCCAGTTCGCGGCCGCTCTTCTGAACATCCCGGAAATAGATCAGAATCGGGTCGCCGTAGTGCCTCATACCCTTGGGATCGTCAACAATTACCTTTTCGACCGCCGTGCACTTATCCTTGATATCCAGAATCTTGTCTGCCTGCTCCTGGTCTGCGGCCACTATGAATCGCGAATCAGAATGATTGACCACATATTCGACCTGTTCCAGGTGACTGTCAGGATATATGCCCACGATCGAGCCTCGAAGAGCCTGTACTGCCAACTCGGCGTAAAGCCCCTCGGGCCGGTTGTCTCCCATGTATGAGAGCTTGTCCTCGACTCCGAAGCCGAG
>JAGXLE010000214.1 GCA_018334855.1 Desulfobacterales bacterium
TGGTCTGATCTGAAGACAACTCTGTGTGCTTATCTCTCAACGGAAATGCCGCATCAATTGCTGCGCTCCATGAAAAATCAGAACCATCAGCAAGAGCGGCTGAAGAGCTACCATATCCAAATGCAAGAGTACCGCTAGAATCCAGTTTGCCGGACACCGATAACCTGCCCATTCCGGGCAGTATCCGCGCGCCTGCCGGCAGCTTAAACAAGTAAATCTCATCGCTTGTAGAATAGGAAACAGAACTGCCGGTGTTCCACTTGGCATACGCAATCCGCAGCCGACCGTGCATTTTGTTCGCCTTTACCAAGGAATTGGGAACATCCTGGTAAACGTCAGTGTATTCATTGCTGTAATACGTTGTCATTTTCTTGCTCCTTTATTTGTAAATCAGTTTTTAGGCGGATTCGTCACAAGCCACTTCCACGACCTTTTCTTCTTCCATACGGGTTGAGCCCATCATCATGGAATACCAAACCTGCGTGGAATAGTTCTTATCGGCCCGCTCGGAAATCTTGCCGGTAACATTGTAACCATCTGCCACCTTAATCCCGCTCTTGACAAAAGCCAGGTTATACCGGGTGTTGGAGGAAATCGGCAAGCGGGTGGTCACGATGAACGTAAAGCCCATCCAGGTATCAATCTCGCCGCGAACAAGGGCTTTTACCGTGTTGTAATCCGAACTTGTGACCTCGGTAGTGTTCAGCAAAGACCCAAGCTGATGCGGTGCGATGACGAAATAAGATTCCTCCATATCCACATCCACATCATTGTTGAGCAGGATCTTCTTTGCCTCGATCACCTTTTCCACGTTTAAGTCAGAATTGGAGCCGGTAAAATCCACGGCTACTTTCTGACCCGAAGGAAGGGTCTGTGTAGAAGTACCATCCGCGCCGGTATAAGCAGTGCCGCGAGCCGCAGAGATAATCAGATCATCTCTCTGACGACCCATTGCAGCGGCCATTGACCGGGCATACGGATTGGTGGGATCGATCAGTGTTTTTACCTGATCGGGATCGTCGATAAGATCCGCCGTATCGTAGGTTGTCATTGTGACCATGCGCCGTGAATGCGGCACGGCAATCAGCGGCGTGTCCGCGTGGCGGGAAGCCCGCTGCTGGACAGAAGTTGCCCCGATCTGGTCAAAAAAGGCTTTTTCGCCCTTTACCCGCTCAACATCCACGGCTTGGTTGAGCTTACTGCCGAACTGCTGAGCGAGCATATAAACGTTATTTGAATACTGATTTACAAATGCAGTTGTAATCTGGTCAGACATTTTAAGTTCTCCCTTTTAGCAAAAATTGTTTGTTTCTGTTTTTTACCTTTTAGGGATTGTCCGGTTTCCGGGTCCGATTCTGGCAAATAATTTTCGTTTACCTTCGGTTCCGGGCCTCTTAGTCGTGTCTGACCAGTTAGGTTGTCCGGGTGCTTCCTATTACAATTCGCCGGGCCGCTTTTGCGGGTGTCCGACTATTCGGAAGGATACGCCGCCGCGTGAAGTTGTTTCATTTCTTCCACGGCATTCGGCTCGCCCTTCCAGTACGGATGATTCTTGTCGTGATTAATGGATTCAATACGCCTTTGCGCCTCTTGCGGGGTCATGGTAAAGTTGCTTGCCGTTGATTCTCCCTTGAGGCTGCCCTCGCTTATCTGGTTTCCGACCTTGTTTAACAGCCGGATAACCGCCGGATCGTTGCCGTACTTTTGCAGGAAATCATCTTGTACGTCTTCGGGAACAAAGGACTTCATCGCCTTTTTTGCCTTATTAATCTCGGCATCGTAGGCGTTACCCCATTCCTTGCGAAGCGCCTGCTCGTTTTCCTGCGCGGTTTGTTCCACCTGCTGCTGTTGCTGTTGCAAGGCGTTGTTTTCAAGGCCCATGAAAAACTCGTAGACACCTTGTGCCTGTGACGGCAGAAGGTTTAACTCGTGGGCTTTCTGCTTGATCTGCGCCTTGACATCATCGCCTAATTGCAGGTTTTCCGGCAGATCGTCCGGATCGTTGATCTGGTACTCGTTTGGATCTTCGGGCCGGCCAAGCTTTGAAAACACCTGCTGCCATTCCTCGGATGGTGCGTCTTCTTTCGGCAGGGGAATTTTGTCCCGCCCCACCATCGACTGGATGTTCACATAAGACTTAGCCAGGTTCTCCGTGTTTAGAGTACCATCTTCTCCCATAAACTTCTGAACGGTCGGATCACTTGCCAATTCATTTGGAAGGCCGGAAGGATGCGGCTCTGTTTCACCGCCTTCGCCCCCAGATTGTCCTTGGTCCAAAAGGGTCTGGTCTTGTTCTGTCATTTGTTACTCTCCTTGCTCAAGTTGCATTAGTTTGTTTTCCTGGTTTTCGTTCATGCACGCCTCGATATAGAGAAACACGTTTCGCTGTCCTTCCAGAAACGCGCTTTCCCGTCCGTTTGTGTCTCCCTTGACATGGGTTGTGCTGTCCATCCTGCAAAATCTGCGCAAATCCGCTAAAACCTTCTCGCCGCTTTCAGTGCCAAAGCAGTTCCGAAAATTGGCGATCTTGTCTTTTACCCGCTGCTTGGCCTGTTCCTGCTTTTCTTTGTTCTTTGGGTTGTCACCGAATGCTGTCATTATGCGCCACCCATTCTTCCTACTGTTTCCGCAGTCTTGGCCGCTTGCGGCAGTAGTTTTTCAAGATTTTCCATGCGCTGTTGCATCTCGGCCATTTGTTTACGTTGCTGCCTTAATGCCTGCACATCATCTTCCGGTCGCCACATTACAGTCGGTGCCCCGAGCATATCCCCAATCTCGCGAGCGGTTTTATCCGTATTCACATTATCCCAAACTTCCGGGCTAACCTCGCCTAACGGGGCCATAAGTTGTAATGTCTGCACGATAGCGTTTGTGTCCGTGGCCCTTTGTGCCTGTGCAAGCGGGGATACGTATTCGATTTCGGGCCAGTATTCATCGTATTGCAAAAGCTCTGCTATCAGCCGGGGCGGTTGCGGAAACTTGCCGGCACGCCAGAGAAGGCCAAAGACACGCTTTAGGATCGGGTCGAGCAGTTCCCGCTGCATCCGGCCCAAAACCGGGCCAAGCATGACCATCTTTTCTTCAACAAGCTTGCTGACCTCGTATGCGGTCTTTTCCCGGTCCTCAGCGTTAAAAATCATCAAAAACAGGTCATTGAAAAATGCCTGCTGGACCTTCTGTTCATACGCCTGTACAAAATCTTGTGCAATCGGCATTCCCTCAACCAAATGCACGGGCTGAATGCCGTCTGATTTTTCCAGCATGCCGCGGTTATAATAGTTTATCGCCCCGCTGCTGATATCAATCGGCATCAAAAAGCCATCATCCGGTGCCATAAGCGGCGGGTCAACCGCCCTATTTGCCGCCATGATCAAATCCTGGCTGGCGCGGTTAAGCATTTTAATATCCCGCAGACTGTCAATGCCAGGGCCGCGCCCGTAAATCTCGCCGGCAGAA
>JAGXLE010000215.1 GCA_018334855.1 Desulfobacterales bacterium
CCTTTCCATGCTGGCAGAAGAATACGGTATCGTCCGTGTCCAGCCCGTGGACATGTTTCCCCATACGCCTCATATCGAGGCGGTAGCGGATTTGGAGAAAAGAAGGGGAAAGGTGCAAGGGGAAAGAAAAAAAGGGGGGTAGCATGAGAATCGAGATGGAGCCGATAGGGATTTTTTATACTGAGGAAACCGATATTCCCAGGCACTGGAGTATTTCAGAGGCTCGGGGGAAAATCGTGATCGATCCCGCCTACCAGCAGGGCCTGCGGGATGTGGAAGAAGGACAGCAGATAGTGGTGCTGTTTTATTTTCACAAAAGTCCCAGTTTTACACAGGATCTGCTGATCCAGAAGCCGCCGCACAAGGATAGGTCCTTCGGGGTTTTTTCCATATGTTCGCCCCGGCGGCCCAATCCGATAGGGTTTTCGGTGCTGCGGGTAACCGGCATCCGGGAAAATGTCATTGACGTGGAAAACATCGACATGATTGATCAGACGCCCATACTGGATATCAAGCCGAATATCGCCGGATCCTAATGAGTGCCCATCCGGAAATGGCTAATTTGTCCAATTTCTGCGTCAGGCTCAAATTTTAATCCTCAAAATACTTTGAGTATTCCTGCGGTTAAAATTTTCGCCTTCCTTGAACTTGAACAAATTATCTCATTTCTGGATGGACACTGATGAAAACCGGAGAGCTCCTGATTTGTTTTTGAATCCGTGTTGCCGGATGCCGCAGAGTGTGTTATTTTTAAAGTAAAACCTCAATTGAGGTAAAATAAAGATGTCCTCAGCGCTTATTTTTTTATTTTAAGAAAGAGGGGGTCGCCCATGAGAAAAAATATTCGCCGCATCCTGTGCGCCACCGATTTATCAGAGGTTTCCCGGATTGTTGTTCCATACGGAATTGCTCTTGCCTCAAAGTTAAACGCCGAGTTGTATGTGTGCCACGTGATCGATCTTCCCACCATCTCTGTATACGGGGAAGCGGTATTTGATCCGGTAACCCAGCAGCAGCGATTCATGGATTTTGCCCGCAAAGAGATCGAAAATCAGCTTCGCGACGCCCCGGCTGAATCCACGCCGCTTATTACGCTCGGGCATACCACGGAGGAAATTTCCCGCCTGGCTTGGGAATACGATATTGACCTGGTGATTACCGTTACTCACGGCCGCTCAGGATTAAAACGCCTGTTTTTGGGGTCTGTAACAGCGCGCCTGATGCGCATTCTGGGCTGTCCGCTGCTGGTTTTGCGGGCCTTCGGTGAGACCGAGGAAAAGCCTGCTCGCCGGAAGCTTCCCTTCGAGCGCATTCTGGTTGGGTGCGATTTTTCCGGGGATTCGAATGCAGCCTTTGAATGCAGCCTGAATCTGGCCCAGGAATTTGAGTCAGAACTGCATCTTGTCCACGTGGTGGAACCCACGGAATACAAAGAGCATCTTAAATTTCCATCCAGGCCCGGAGAGCCGCTGGAGAAAAGCTTCCATGATTCAATAAGGGAGAAGCTCAGTGCCATGGTGCCGGAAGAGGCCATGAACTGGTGTTCCGGCCTTCAAACGAGTGTACTTGTGGGCAAACCCTACGCAGAGCTGGTCGGCTATGCCGAAAAGAAGGATATTGACCTGATTGCACTCGGGGTACGCGGCCACGGCATGGTGGAAAACCTGCTGGTGGGATCCACCACAGACCGGGTGGTGCGCAGGGCTCCGTGCCCCATGATTTCGGTAAACCCGGGCGCCCGGGAAGAACAATAAGCGTTTATTATTTTTTTCAGGCAGTGGCCTCTTCCACCTAAATTGAGCGATTTTCAAGTTTGCCGCAGATACAAGGAAGATGCAGACGAGCTATAGTGGACTATGCGAGGCTGCATCTGACGCAGTAGATGCGGCAGAATTGGAAATCCCGGAGGGTTTCAGATTTTTAAATATAAATGGGTATAATCCTTTACAAAATCATGTTTTTAAAAATCTGAAACGCTCAATTTAGGTTCCAGTATTTCGCCCTTTGCGCTTATAACAATTTGCCTGTGAGGTACTTGTGTGCCGGCGGCCTGCATGGCTTTTTCGACAATTGTCGGCATGCCGCTGCAGCAGGGAACTTCCATGACAACGGTTGTCACTGATTTTAATCCCGCCTGTTTAAATACCTCTGTAAATTTTTCAACGTAGGCGTCAATGTCGTCAAATTTCGGACATCCCATCATTACGGCCCTGCCTTCAAGCAATTGACTGTGAAGGTCCGGGTATGCAACGGCCACGCAGTCAGCCAGCACCAAAAGATCGGCTCCTTTGAGAAACCCGGCCTTTGGCGGCACCAGCCGGATCTGCACAGGCCAGTGAGAAAGTCCGGAGCGCGCAGTTTCCCGGCCGGCCCCGGATGAAGAGGATTTTTTTGCCGGTGTTATAAAAGTTGTGACCTGCTCTGAGGGGCATCGGCATGCAGTGTTTTCTTCTGTATGCCCGGGGCCGGTCTGCTCCATATTTTCCAGGTGTTTTTCAACTGCCTGCTCATCGAATTCTTCTGCCTGCCTTTCCACAATTTTCAATGCCCCGGTGGGACATTCGCCCAGGCAGGCCCCGAGGCCGTCGCAGAGGTTTTCGGAAACCACCCTGGCCTTGCCGTCTATTATCTGTATGGCGCCTTCCGCGCAGGCCGGCACGCACTGGCCGCAGCCGTCGCAGAGTTCCTCGTCTATTTCTATGATTTTGCGCATGGTTTTCATGTGAATTCTCCCTGTTATTGCTGTTTTTCCAAAAAGAGCTCTTCAGCCCGTTTTTTGCCTGTCTGAGTAAAAAAGTTTTTGCTGATTATTGTTTCCAGACGTTTCCGGTCTGTCTGCTTTTCCTTGAGATTGTCTTCCATGTTTGCAATCAGGTCAGCATCATAGAGAACTTTGAAATTAAGCGTTTCATCTTTGCCCGGATGATGGTGATGAGCGATAATTTCGCAGACCTCATCGATCATGTCCCCGGGTGCCCCGAGTTTTTCCATTATCTGCCTTGCAACGGGCGGGCCTTCTTCTTCCTGATAGCGGGCTGCACTGCTGCCGTGTTTTTTTTCCGCCTCTGGAATGCCTATATCGTGGAGGTAGGCTGCGGCCAGAATCACTGCCATGTCCCCGCCTTCCTGTGTCGCGATGGCTTCTGCATGACGGGCCACCCGGGTTGCATGACCGATGCGCTTGAAATCCCGGCCGAAGTATTTTTTCATCTCCACCGCGATACGGTCCTTCATCAGTTCCTGGCGCTGGGCCAGCAGCTCAGGGGGCAGTTCGCCTACGCATTGCTCTGCGTACTGGCAGTAGGCTGCGCAACCGAAATCCATGTGCGGGTTGACAAAGCGGTGCCCGCAGCTTGGGCATCTGCGCATGGTGTCGTCCTTGAAAAACTCCACCGGTTTTCCGCATTCAGGGCA
>JAGXLE010000014.1 GCA_018334855.1 Desulfobacterales bacterium
CCGGACTCAATGCGTAGATGCGTCCGTAAAGCGCTTCGAGCGCGGCGCGTTTTTGCCTGAGCAATGATACAGCCGCTGCCGTGAGCCTTCCTGACAGGTTGGCATGCCTGTCATAAGACGTGCGGATGCGGTTTTGAAGCGGGGCTGCAAAAAGGCGCTCTCTGCGCCAGGACAGGCGTTCACGCCTGTCGTTTATAATCCGGGTCATGGCGGCTGCAAGGCGGGCGTAATCTTCGTCTATTCGCAGCCGCAGGTCATCCAGGCGCCGCCTGGGATGCACAAGGCGGCGGGTCAGTTTTTCCAGTCCCTGGCGCTGCTCTTTTACCTGCCCGGAGATCCGGGCGTGCATCCTGCGCTTCAGCCCCCGCAAGGTGTATAATACGTCTTCTTTTACAGGGACTGCCAGTTCTGCGGCAGCCGAAGGGGTGGGGGCCCGCAGGTCTGCGGTAAAATCAGCGATTGTATAATCTGTTTCATGCCCCACTGCTGAAATCACCGGAACCGCTGAATCAGTAATCGCCCGGGCGACTTCTTCCGAGTTAAATGCAGCCAGGTCCTCCAGGGATCCTCCGCCGCGGGCAACAATTGCAACGTCAGCCTGTGCGTGGCGGTTTAACAGTTTTATGGCGCCCGTGATTTCAGTTGCAGCGCCTTCTCCCTGTACAGCGGCGGCAATAATAAGGACCGGCATGTTGGGAAACCTGCGGTGAATCACCCTAATGATGTCATGGACAACCGAGCCCGTGGCCGAACTTATTACCGCGACCCTGGAAGGCAGAAACGGGATCGCCTTTTTGTATTGATTGTCAAACAGGCCTTCTTCTGAAAGCTTCCGCTTAAGCTGTTCAAATGCGGCCTGAAGCGCGCCTGCGCCCGAAGGCTCAAGGTATTCCAGGATTATCTGGTATGCGCCCCTGGGAGAATATACGCTTATTCTGCCAAAACCGGTAACCATCATTCCGTCTTCAGGGAAAAATTTGAGGTTTCTGTTCTGGCCTCTGAACATGACCGCCTGGATCTGAGATTCGGAATCTTTAAGGGTAAAATAATAATGGCCTGATGCCGGCATGCGGATGTTTGAAATTTCGCCGGAAATCCAGACAAATGGATAAGTTTCTTCAAGCAGTGTTTTAATTTTTGAGGTCAGTTCTGAAACCGAATAGACCCTGCGTTCCACGTTCATTCGATGATCCTGCCATGTCATGGGGTATTTCCATGCTTTTTGTTATTTTCCGAATCAAATTACGCTAGCACACTTGAAACCATCATTCAATCCAAAACAGCCGGACCCGTAAAATCCAATCCGGAAGCCGGAACCGGTAACACCGCGGTTTTGAAAAATTATAACGTCTGATAAGGAATATTATGTAAACTTTGATAAAATTCTCAAAAATGACCGCCATGCAGGGCAAGGCAATGCCCTACTATTATAAGTTGAGGATTTTATGTGCGGTTTATGATGTCGCGGACTGCTGGCATTATGTAGATGTCTTCAAGGGGCATCTGTTTGAGGCAGGCGGCAAGGGTTTGTATTTTTTCGTTTATGGAAAGATTCTTGTCCATTATAAATACCTGTTCGCCCCTGAGCCTGCAGAGCCCGCTTCTTGCGTTTACCCCGGTGGCCCGAAGGTTTTGCTCAATAACACGAATTTCGGATTTTTCTGCAATTTCTTTAAGATGTCTGTATATATCCCGCCGCTTCATTTATCCTGATTCCAAAAATATGTGCACGATCTGTCTTGAAAATCGCCGAAGATGTGTTATTTTATATCAGCTTTTAAACACCGACACTATTTGATTTAATAAAGAAGGAGGAATAAATGGCAGAGACTGCAACTACCCGCCAGACCACCCAAACCCAGGCTAAAGTCAACAGTTTTATCCGCAGTGTGTATAACTGGATGGCCGCCGGGCTGGCGCTCACCGGAGGAGTGGCCTATTTTGCCGCTCACAACCAGACCCTAAACCAGGTGATTTTCGGCGTGCCCATGGTATTTTTCGGGCTTATCATCGCAGAGCTTGGTATGGTTTTTTACCTGAGCGCCCGGATACAGAAAATAGAAGCATCAACAGCCACCGGACTTTTTCTGCTTTATGCGGCTTTAAACGGGCTGACCCTGTCATTTATATTCCTGGTATATACCAGCACATCCATTGCCTCGGTCTTTTTTATATGCGCGGCCACTTTTGTAGCCTGCAGCATTTACGGAATGACCACAAAAAGGGATCTCACCTCCTGGGGCAATTTTTTGTTCATGGGCCTGATAGGCATTATTATCGCTTCAGTGGTCAACATGTTTGTTCAGAGCTCGGCGTTGGGAGTAATTATAAGTTATATCGGGGTACTGGTGTTTGTCGGACTCACGGCCTATGACACCCAGAAGTTAAAGAACATGGCCATGACACAGCCCGAGGGCATTGAAGCCGGGGTTGTCCGCAAAGGCGCCATTCTGGGTGCCCTGTCTTTATACCTTGATTTTATAAATCTTTTCATAATGCTTCTTGCCATTTTCGGCCAGAGGGAATAAAGCCCCCTATTCTCCCAGTTTTTCAGATACAACTTCAGCAATGTCATGGCAGAGGCGCCTGGTCTCATCCGGATCAGGCCCTTCTACCATGACGCGGCAAAGCGGGCGGGTACCGGAAAATCTGACCAGCACCCTCCCCTTGTCTGCAAGATATCCCTCCACCTTTTCAATTTCCGCGGCTATTTCCGGGATTTTATAAATATCTGCTTTTTCCCTGATCCGGACATTTTCGAGAACCTGGGGGTAAACATCCATGATCTTTCGCAGCGAGGAAAGCGGCTCTTGCGCGCTGCGCACGGCTTCCAGAAGCCGTATCGCTGTAAGTATTCCGTCTCCGGAGGTATGATGATCCAGAAAAATCATATGCCCGGAATCTTCGCCGCCAAGCACTGCCCCGCTTTTGCGCATCCTGTCAAGAACGTAGCGGTCGCCCACGTCTGTTGCAACATGGTCGATATCCATTTCTTTTAATGCATTGATCAGCCCGATATTGCTCATCACGGTACTGACCACCAGGTTGTTTTTCAGCAGTCCGGCCTGCTTCATGTAACTGGCGCAAATGGCCAGAATATGATCTCCGGTTACAGGTTCTCCGTTTTCATCCACCGCAATCAGCCTGTCGCCGTCGCCGTCAAATGCAAGGCCGACATCCGCCCTTTTTTTAAGCACCGTATCCTGTAAAGATTCAATATGCTGGGACCCGCATTCCGCATTGATATTAAGCCCGTCCGGCCTGCACGATAAAGCCGTGACCTCTGCCCCCAGCTCTGAAAACACCCTCGGGGCTATTGTTGAAGCCGCACCGTTTGAACAGTCCAGAACAATGCGCAGCCCGCTTAAATCATCTGTTTGCCCCATGCTTCTTTTGAGAAAAGAAGCGTATTTGTCTTCGGCATCAAGCATCCTGTTCACAGTGCCAAGCTGATCTGCCGCCGCTGCATCAAACCCGTTTTCAGGATTTAATACCAGTGTTTCAATGCGGTGCTCTGTTGCGGAATCGAGCTTGTAGCCGGCGCTGTCAAATATTTTGATCCCGTTGTCCTCAAAAGGATTGTGTGATGCAGAAACCATAATTCCGGCATCTGCGCTGTTTAAGGTCGCAAGGTATGCAATTGCAGGAGTGGGTATAATACCGGCCAGGTAAACATCTGCACCGCAGGAGGATATTCCTGCTGCAAGGGCGGCTTCCAGCATATCCCCTGAAAGCCGTCCGTCTTTTCCTATAATTATTTTCGAACGCTTGTTTGTCTTCAGGACTCCGGCGGCAGCCCTGCCGAGGTTTAAGGCGATTTCCGGAGTTATGGGAAATTTATTTGCCACACCCCTGATTCCGTCTGTACCGAAAAGCTTTTCCATTGCTATATGTTTTCTCCTGTAGCCTGTGAGTCAGATGGAGGATTGAAACTCAGGGATAAATGACAGCCATCGCTCAACCAGGGCTTCTGTTATTTCCTGAAGCCATTCTGCCCCGGCTTCGGCATGCTTGCTGTCAAGAGACTGAACTACCCGTATGTAATCGTTTTTGCCGTAGATCCTGATGCCGTTGTTTATGATATCTATGAATCTGTCACGTTTTTCGCGGCTTTCCACTGCTTCTGCGCCAGGTGTACGAAGATCTGCTTCCAGTTGCTGCCAGTTTTCACAGAGCTGCTTTTTCTGTCTGAGCAGAAATCCGGAAGCCTTTTCTCCGGCAATTTTTTTATAATTTTCGGCAGATTCAGGCATCCTGGCGGCAAATTCTCCCAGGCGGCCGATGCGTTCTTCGATGCACCCTTCCAATGTCTGTACAAGGCCTTTAAAAAGAAGCTCGGGCATCATTTCAGATATAAACAGGGAGCGCACCTGCCAATACCAGTGCCGCAGGACCTTAAGGCTTGCGATATAATACAGGTTGTTTGCCACAATTCTTTTTATATTGCGGTATAACATTCTGCCGTCATAAGGGGCATTTCCGGATCTGCCCGGTCCGCCGAAAATAAGGCGTCCCGGCCGTGTCTCGTCTTTACGGTTAATGGTACCGGCGGCAACAACCGTACCGTATGCCAGTCTGCATGGCCCGACAAGGCCCCCCTGGCCTCCCAGAAAAACCGGGGGCTGATTTATCATCACGCCTCTTGCCACATCGCCAATCAGGGACGGGGTGGCCTTGTCCTGCTGCGGGGTGAAGTTGAAATGAATGTAGGAACTGCCGACTTCGCTGTGGTTTTTCCGGCTGCTGCCCCCCGCCATAAGGCAGTCACAGAAATTGATCAGGCTGCCCAGGGTAACAAACGGAAAAAGGATGGTCTGCTTGAGTCCAACGCTGTGTGCTGCGCTTGCTTCTTCTTCCAGTATGGTGCCGTCGCGGATATGGGCGCATGAGCCTACTGAACTTTTTTTTAAAAAAACCGAATACTTAAAATATCCTCCTTTAAGCGATACTTCAGGACCGATATAACAGTTTTCAACTGTTGTAGGCGCCTCTTCGCCAATTTGAGCGCCCTGGCAGATAAGTGTTTCCGATCCTCTGATGCGGCTTCCGGAATGGATAACAACCCCCTGCCCGGCTACTCGCTCAGGGTTTACTTCCGGGCCGATCTCGATGCTTTCGGGATTGCCCACAGAAGCTCCCTTTTCTATAAGCTGTTTAATCATGACCTGTAATCCTGATATATTGTTGACGTGTTTTTTTTTGTTCAGGTTTGACAGGCTCGTAAAAAGTCATTTCCGAGCGACATTTGATCATTTTAATGATCACAGAGCGAGGAAATCGACTTTTTACGAAACCATAAGGTTTTTCCGATCTTCGAATTTGTATCAATTATCGGTTTTTTTGTCTATGGGTTTTGCCTGAAAATCCGGATATTAGGTTGTTAAAGCAAACGTGCTTGAAGCCGGAACGATTTTGTGATATGGAGTAATTTTATCTAATTTTACCCGGAAAAGGCTTATTGTCCCTCCCGGAGAGAATAATCTTTTAATATTGCCGGTATCGTTTTTTTAAATGAAGGGAAAAAAATACAGACTGCTTACAAGAAGCGACCTTGACGGGTTGATCTGTGCCGTATTGATGCGGCATCTTGACATGGTCGAGCAAATCGTGCTTATTGATCATCCCAGTACAATGCAGGAAGGACTGGTTAAAGTATCTGAGACCGATATCATTACCAACCTCCCCTATGTCGACGGTGCGCACCTTGCATTTGACCACCATCTTTCCGAAACACTGCGCAACCGGAAAAATCCGGCTCATATAATTGACCCGGACGCTCCTTCTGCCGCCCGGGTCATTTACGAATACTACGGGGGAAAAACCAGATTTCCCGAATTTTTTGACGATATCATGGAGGCTGTGGACAAGGCCGATTCAGGCAGTTTTTCACGCCGGGAAATCCTTAATCCCACAGGATGGACCCTGCTCAATTTTCTGGTGGACAAACGTACCGGCATAGAGGAATGGGGAAAGTTTGCCATCTCCGAGAAACAGTTCAAGCTCAACCTGATAGACTGGATCGGGAAAATGCCGGTTGACGAGATTCTGCAGTTCCCCGATGTTGCACAGCGGGCGGAAGTTTATTTTCAGTATGAAAAAAAGTATAAAAAGCAGCTCGAAACCAGTGCGGTGGTAAACCGCAATATAATCATACTCGACTGTCGCTCCGTCCAGCAGGTCTATCCCGGCAACCGGTTTATTGTTTACGCACTTTATCCGCAGTGCAATGTTTCCATACAGATAAAGCAGGAACCAGAAGAAGGCAAGATAACGTTTTCAGTAGGCAAATCGATTATCAATACCACCTCGGATGCTAATATCGGGCAATTGATGCTGCAATACGGCGGAGGAGGACACAGGGCGGCAGGAGCCTGCCATGTGCCGGTCGGGCAGGCCGGAAAAGTGCTTGCGGAAATCATTGAGGCACTGAGCGATTCTGATTAAATTTGATGGCTTCGTAAAAAGCTGATTATACCGCCGACGGCATTTTTGCAGAAAGCAAATCCGTAAGCACCCAGGCTGATCGGCGGTGCTAAAAAGGAGTTTCCTCGCTACAGGAGCCTCCTGGAGCCTCAATTTCCGCTCGGAAACCCGCTTTTCCGCACCGCCGTCAGGGCAACGAAGTGCAATTTCGCAAGAGCGCAAAAAAAGGATTACTATATGAACCGTCCCTTAGCCCAAACAAGCAGCTGGAAAAAGCTTGCAGCATCAGCCGAAAGAATGGCGCTTCCTGAAAATCACCTCAAAAACCTGGTTAAACAGGAAAAAAGATTTGAGGATTTTTCAGCCGCAGGGGGCGGTCTTTTCCTTGATTATTCGCGTCAGCGGATAGATCATGATGTAATAAGTCAATTGTGCGGGCTGGCAGAAGAAACAGGAGCGCTTCAGAGCTTTTCGGAGATGATAGACGGCGGTATTGTGAACCGGACCGAAAACCGTGCAGCCCTGCACACAGCGGCAAGAGATTTTTCAGGCAGGCCGGTTTATGTTGGCGGGGAAAATATCATGCCCGAAATCCGGAGGGTTCGAGAAGAGGTCCGGGAATTTGCGGCACAGATACATTCAGGCGAACTAACCGGGAGCACCGGAAAACCATTTAAACACGTCGTAATAATCGGCATCGGGGGCTCGTATCTGGGGACTGAATTTGTAGCCTCTGCTCTTGCCCAAATCGCGGACAAGGGCATACATCTTCATTTTCTGTCCAACGTGGACATAGATTGTTTCGGAAGCATCGTCTCTAAAATCGATCCTGAATCCACGCTCTGGATCGTGATTTCCAAGAGCTACACCACCACCGAAACCTCGGCCAACGCCGGCCTGGCAGATGACTATATCCGCGGCCACAACCTGGAACCCGAAGATCACATGGTGGCGGTAACCAGCAGGGGAAGCCCGGGAGATAATCCGTCAAATCCGGTGTGCCGGGTTTTTCACATGTTTGATTTCATCGGCGGGCGTTTCAGTGTAACCTCTGCAGTGGGCGGCCTGCCTCTGAGCCTGTATCTGGGCTATGAAAGATTTGAAAGATTTTTAAAGGGCGCTGAAGAAATGGACAGGCATGCGGCAACCGCGCCCGCAGAATCCAATCTTGCCTTAATAAGCGCGCTGACCGGAATCTGGAACAACAATTTTCTGGGTTACCCGGCATTCAGTATCATACCCTATTCCACCCCACTTTCCATGCTGCCCGCCCATATCCAGCAGTTATACATGGAAAGCACCGGAAAGGCGGTAACTCAGGACGGGGAAGCGGTTGGCGCTGAGACCGGGATGATCGTGTTCGGCGAACCCGGAACAAACGCCCAGCATTCTTTTTTTCAGCTCGCTCACCAGGGCCGACCTTTTCCCATTGAATTTATCGGGGTGATACAGCCTCATCACAAGGATTACGGCAATACCTCAAAAGGGGTAACCAATCACCAGGAACTGTGGGCAAACCTGATAGCCCAGCCCCAGGCGCTTGCCTGCGGAAACCCCAATGAAGCCCATCCGGCTCGCAATTTTACCGGCAACCGCCCCTCTTCAGTAATTCTGCTCCCGGATATGTCTCCTGAAAACATAGGAAGGCTGCTGTCTTTCTACGAGGCCAGAACCGTGTATGAAGCCTTTATATGGGATATCAACCCGTTTGACCAGTTCGGCGTGGAGCTGGGCAAAACCATGGCCTCGGGAATAAGAAAGCAGATGGCTGAAAAAAATAGGGATCCAGGCCGTTCATTTAAGAGCGGGGATCCCATTTCAGATGCTTACCTGAAAATCCTGTTTTCAGGCAAATTTGGCAGGTAACACTAATCTTGGAACTTATAGATCAAAGCCCCCCATGTCACGCCCGCGCCCAGTCCTGCAAACAGCACTGTGCTGGAAGGGCCGATGATTTTCTTTTCAAGCGCTTCATCAAGTGCAATGGGGATACTGCCTGCAGTCGTGTTTCCGTAGCGCTGGATGTTGTGATACATTTTTTCTTCAGAAACTTTCAGTGCTTTTTGATAGCCCTGATTGATCCGCATGTTGGCCTGGTGCGGAATGAACAGATCAATATCTTCTATCTGCAGGCCTGCTTTTTCCAGGGTGGTATATGTGACTTCCGGAAGCCGGGTTAAAGCGAGCTTGTATACACTGCGGCCGTCCATTTTAGGATAGTGCCTTCCCTCATCCAGCATTTCGTGTGTAAGGCGGGGATTTTGGCGGGAAGCCGGTCCTTCGGTAATCAGGGCATCTGCATGTTTTCCCTGACAATGCAGGGATGCTGCCATGATGCCCACCGGCTTATCAGTTTCCATTCCCTCCATACAGATCGCACCCGCACCGTCGCCGAAAATAACTGTTACGTCCCTTCCCCGGGTGGAGACGTCAAGGCCGGTGCTGTGCACTTCCGAACCCACAAACAGGATTTTATTTGCATACCCGCTTTTTATGTAGGCATCCGCTGTTGAAAGGCCGTAAAAAAAACCGGTGCACTGCTGGCGGATGTCCAGGGCCGGGGTGGTTTCCAGGCCCAGCTTGTGCTGGAGCAGGCATCCGGAACCCGGGAAAAAGATGTCCGGACTTAAAGTGGCAAATATGATCAGGTCAATATCTTCGGGTTTCCAGCCAGCCCGGTCAAGGGCGATCTTTGAAGCCTCGAGCCCCAGGTCCGCAGCCCCGACTCCGCCTTCCTCCGGGACCCAGTGCCGTTGTTCTATGCCGGTGCGCTGGCGGATCCATTCCTCAGAGGTCTCCATCCATTGAGTCAAGTCCTGGTTTGTCACCACTCTCGGCGGCAGATACCTTCCTGTTGACTTTATTATGGTCCTTTTCATCTTCACCTTTTTTCTTTCTCATAAATGACCGGCAGCCTGGAAAAACCAGCCGCCGGTCATTCAGAAACGATTTCAATTGCCGGGAAAGGAAGCTATTGCTGCTTGTCACCGCCGGTTTCCGGTAGGTTCTTTTCCACGGGATATTTCTTTTTAAGCGATGCAATATAGGGCTCAAGTTCCTGCATCAGCTTTTCGTTCCTTAAATTCTCCCGGATCGAGTCTCTGACTTTATCAAGTGACTTCATGCTTTCAGACTTTTTGTCCTCGACCTTGATAATATGGTAGCCAAATCGGGTTTCAACGATATCGCTTGTTTCACCGGGTTCCAGGGCAAAGGCTGCTTTATCGAATTTTTCAACCATCTGCCCGTGGCTGAAATATCCCAGATCTCCGCCTTTCTTACTGCTCGGACCTTCAGAGTACTCTTTTGCAAGCTCGGAAAAATCATTTCCCTGTTCAAGCTTTTTCTGAACCTCTTCTATCTTTTTTCTGGCTTCGGCCTTTTTTTCATCACTGGCATCCTGCTGGGACTTTACCAGGATATGGCGGGCATGAACCTTTTCCGGATTCTTGAACTCATCCTGGTTGTTTTCATAATAGTCCTTGATTTCCTCATCTGAGACGGAAATTTTTGAGGCTATTTTTTCATCGATGAGTTTTCTTATTGCCAGATTTTCCTTTATCTGTTTTTTTAGCAGATCTTCGGAATAATTCATGCTCGCAATTTTTTTCTGAAAATCGGCCTCGCTTTTAAACCGGCCCTTTAAATTGTCGAGTTCCTTTTGTATTTTTTTGGGATCAACTTCAATGCCCTGGGCCTGGCTTTCCTGGAAAAGCAGCTCCTTTTCGATGAGATTATCCAGAATTGTCTCTTTCAGCCGGGCGAGGCGCTGGCCTTCTACGGGCATTCCCTGGCTCGCATAGCGTGCTTTTATAAGCTCCACCTTTCTTTCAAGGTCTTTTTTGGGAATTTTGACGCCGTTTACCACCGCAACATAATCGCCTTTTTCCGAGGCCTTGCTGTCACCGGAAGCATTCTCCGCTGTACAGGGATTGGCAAGGCTCAGCATAAAAACGGCTGCTGCCAGGATCATAATACCCTTAAAACGATAACTCATAGATTGACTCCTTTTGAATATGTATTGCTGTTTTTCCGGATTTGACAGGTTTGAACCGTCCGGAAACCGGCGTAAAGATTCGGGTGATCTGGCCGACAGGATAATACCAGGATCAGGGCTCGAAAATGCAGAACTGATATTAACTGCAAAATAAAACCACCGGGAACATTACAAACCTGACTTCATGGTATGTGGTCGGGACGGCTGGATTTGAACCAGCGACCCCAGCGTCCCGAACGCTGTGCTCTTCCAGACTGAGCCACGTCCCGACTTTTTCGATGCAATTTTTATGCTACGATACAATGATTGTCAATTAAAAAATGCATAAAGTATCTATTGCCTGAATGGATTGTTAAGCATAATTGTCTGGTCCCTGCCCGGCCCCACAGATATAATTTCAACAGGGGTTTCGGTCAATTGCTCGATCCTGTCAAGATATCTTTTTGTATTTTCCGGAAGCTCCTGATAACTGCTCACACCGGATATATCTTCTTTCCATCCGGGCAATGTTTCATATACAGGTTCGCACCCGGCAAGCACATCCAGGCCGGTCGGGAAATGCTCAATTAATTTTCCCCTGTACTTATACCCGGTACAGATTTTAAGATTCTCAAGTCCTCCCAGCACATCGAGCTTGGTAACCGCAAAGCCGGTAAGACTGTTTAGCCTGACCGCGTTTCCAAGCATTACAGCATCGATCCATCCGCATCTGCGTCTGCGGCCGGTGGTGGCTCCGAATTCAGCACCTTTTTCCTGCATGAAATCGCCGGTCTCATCAAAGAGTTCCGTAGGGAACGGGCCCTTGCCTACCCGGGTGGTGTATGCCTTTACGATTCCGGTGATCCTGTCTATTTTCTTCGGCCCGACTCCCGAGCCGGAGCATGCGTTTCCTGAAACCGTATTAGATGAGGTCACATAAGGATAAGTGCCGTGGTCGATGTCTAAATGGGTTCCCTGGGCGCCTTCGAACAAAACCCGCTTGCCGTTTCTTAATACCTGATCAATGATAACGGAAATATCGCTCACATGCGGGGCCAGCCTTTCCCGATGCGCGCGAAAGCCGGCAATCATATCATTTATATCAACAGGGTCGCATTTGTAGAAATGCTCTAAAAAGAAATTTTTTTCCTCTGCGATCAAGCGAGCCTTTTCTTCAAATTCGGGATCAAGCATGTCAATAAAGCGAATGCCGCGTCTTGCTGCCTTGTCCTCGTAACAGGGGCCGATGCCCCGTCCTGTGGTGCCGATTTGTTTCTTTTTGTTGTAAGCCTCCCTGGCATGATCAAGGCCCTTGTGGTACGGCATAATAAGGTGGGCTTTTTCGCTGATCTTTAACCGCTGGGGGCTGACATCCACCCCCTTGTCTTTCAGATAGTCAATTTCGTTGATCAGCACTTCGGGGTCCACCACCATTCCGTTTCCGATAATGCAGGTATTTCCGCGGATGATTCCGGACGGGACCAGGTGGCTGACAAACTGCTCGCCGTCTACCACCATAGTGTGACCTGCATTGTTGCCGCCCTGGAAGCGGACCACGTAATCTGAATATTCTGCAAGCAGGTCCACGATTTTCCCTTTGCCCTCGTCTCCCCACTGCGTACCAACGATAACGGTATTGGCCAATTGCTGCTCCTTTCCAGATATAGCCGGGGGTTATAAATATCAAAAAAATACGGCAGAATTTAACGGCTGTTTTTCAGCCTTTTTGCCGTAAAAAAGTCCACAATAATTGTCCGGCATTCGTTTTCGCGAACGCCGCTGATAATTTCGGGTTCATGGTTAAGCCGCCTGTCAGCGGCGAAATTATACAGGGATCCGGCACCGCCCCACTTCGGGTCCCGGGTACCGAATACCACCCGGGTCAGCCTGGCATGGATTACCGCTCCCATGCACATAATGCATGGCTCAATCGTAACATAGAGGCTCATGTTTAACAAGCGATAGTTTTGAATGCGATCTGCTGCCTTCCTTATTGCAAGTATCTCTGCATGGGCGGTGGGATCCGCCATCTGGATGGTTTGATTGAAAGCAGATGCCATAAGCTTTCCTGTTTCATCGGCAACCACTGCCCCTATTGGCACCTCTCCGGCATCTCTGGCTTTTTGGGCCTGCTCAAGGGCGGCATCCATGAGCCTGTTATGAAATGTTTCACTGTTGTTTGATAAATCGCTTGTATCCATGGTTTAATACTTTACCGGAATTCAAAATGGATTAAATTTTAATTATGCACAGGCCGTCAATTTATCAACTTATCATTGACAATGCAGGCCCGATTGCATATGTAGGGATGCAATAATTTTTTTCCGCGCCCGTAGCTCAGCTGGATAGAGTGCCGGACTACGAATCCGTAGGTCGCAGGTTCGAATCCTGCCGGGCGCGCCAGAAAATTCAAGGGTTTAGCTATTTCGGCTAAACCCTT
>JAGXLE010000216.1 GCA_018334855.1 Desulfobacterales bacterium
GGGAGATCATCAGTTGTCTGCCCGCATCTGCCGTATCATCTGAAGGCAGGCCGCAGATTTTTTCCAGTTCAAACCGGTTTGGCGTAATATAGTCTGACAGGGGGATAATAAGGTTTATCAGGGCATCTGCCGTGTCTTCATCTATTAGCTGAAAGCCGGTGGTTGAAATCATGACCGGGTCGCATACAACCACGGCTTTTTCGAGAAACGGGGCAATGGCCTCGCAGATTGCCCGGCTGGTAAGCATCCCAAGCTTGATGACATCTATTTCAAGATCCGAGACAACTGCCTGCACCTGCTGCTTTACAAATTCGGCAGGCACGGCGAATGTCCCGCTCACCTCACGGGTATTCTGGGCGGTAAGGCCGGTGATTGCGGCAGCGCCATAGACGCCCGTGCCCATAAAAGTTTTCAGATCCGCCTGGATGCCCGCACCGCCTGACGGGTCAGAGCCGGCAATTGAGAGCACGGCCGGAATATTTAGTCTGTCTTCGGTCATGGTCTGCCCTTTAAAAGAGTTGAATACGGAAAAATCATAAAACCACTATAAAGCAATCATTCCCCCGTGTCCATAGCCAGGCATCTTCTGGACTCAATGATAAAAAAAGGGGGCACCCGGAAAACCAGGTGCCCCCTTTCTTCTGCCGGTTATTTTTTTACCCGGTTTTTCCTACCACATAAATCCCGCCTGCAGATATCCGCTGTTGTGCCGGCTCATCAGCCCGAGCTTTATCCTGTGGTAGCTGGCATAAAGCTCGCCGAACCATTTTTTCTGGTTATAGATTCCGTACCCATAGTCCGTTTCCTTGACCCTGGTGTTCGATTTCCGGATATTTTCGGTAAAGAATAATATTTTAACCCCTGATGCCCTGTTTTGCAAAAAACGGCCTGCGGATCCTGTGATAAGTGTTTGATCTTGTCGTGCAATAGGATTATTCTTATGATAAACTAAGTTAAGAAGCCGGGAAAGAAAAAAGCAATCATAAAAAAGGGAGGAGATATGTCAGCAAATCTGGTGGTCGCAGTGGATGGTTCGGACAACTCGTTGAAAGCAATCGACTATATCGGAATGCTTTTTGAAAATGCACGCCCAATGGTAAATCTTTTGTATATAATGCCCGCGCTGCCTCCGTTGTTTGAAGACCCGGAGATACGCAGGCAGGCCAAAAAACAGATGGAAGCCATAGAGCGGAAAAACCGTGAATTCGGGGAAAAAGTACTGGAAGAGGCGAAACAGCGCCTTGAAAAGACCGGTTTTGATCAAAATCTCATAGAATTGAACCTTGAAACCAAGCAGAAGGGGCCGGCCCGGGATACCTGTTATTTTTCCGCAATGAACCAGGGCCATGCTATTGTTGTGGGGGCACGCGGCAGAAGCCGCCTTGAGAAGTTCTTTACCGGCAGCGTGTCCGGGAACATAGTTCAGTGCAGCAGGGAAACCCCCGTATGGCTGGTAAACGGCAAGGTGAATTCAAAGAAGGTACTCCTTGCACTGGATCCTTCCGAAAATGCAATGAAGGCGGTTGAGCATGCAACATTTATGCTTGCCGGCACCGGGGCTGAACTCACGCTGTTTTATACCAAGAGGGATTTAAGCAGGTTTATTCCATCCGATGTGATAAAGGCGGCACCGGATATCCAGGAGTTCTGGCAGACAAAAGCCGGAGAACAGATAGCTCCCTTTATACAAAGAGCCGTGGATAAACTGAAATCCGGGGGTATTTCCGAAGACCGGATTTCAACTGAAGTTATTCCCGGAACCCGCAATCCGGCAGAGGATATTACAAATTACGCCCGTAAAAACTGGTACGGCACTGTTGTCATGGGCAGGTACGGCCAGTCTGACAAAAAGAATGAATATCCCATGGGAGGCGTTACAGGCAGAGTGGTCCAGGATTCGGCAAACCTTGCCGTTTGGGTGGTCTGAAAAGAAAGTTCGGCATTCCGGAACGCCTGCTGTCCAGCCTTATCTTCTTTTGGCCACAGGCCTGGCTTTTCTTGTCAAGGGAGCCGATTTCCTGGTTGAGGGAGCCGGCTCCCTTACTTTCGTTTGCATTTTTCAGGTCCCAAAACGTAACCTCCCAAACCTTAACAAAGGAGCTGTGCATTACCGCCACTGCGGCGGCCTCTGCCAGCCAGTGCACCGGCTGATTTATACTTAGCCAGGATTCTTTTATATTCCGGAGAATATCAAGAGCCGTTTCAGTCTCTTCTTCCTGCTCAGCGTCAGGCAGCAGCAGAAACCCGACGAGGTAATACCCCTGGATGACGACGAATACAAGGATTTTTAAAAAATTAAAAATGCCCGCAGGCACATGGTCGGACCTGCGGGCGGACGGGGGTGAAAACTCACCGAAGAACGGGGGGCGGCGAATTTTAGCTGTTTAGGATCTTTTTGGCGCTTTCGTCGTTTGCGTCGCAGACAAAGGGGATACCGGTTACTTCCTCGGTCTCCCGGTTGCCTGAGAAGAGATCCGATCGCTCGACCTCGGGCAGGGAGAACTTTCGGGCGCCCGCCATTAGCTGCTGCCGGTTTTTCCTACCACATGAATCCCACCTGCAGATAGCCGCTGTAGGAATCATAGTCGCTGTTGTGCTGGCTGGTCATTCCGAGCTTCATCCTGAAGTTGCTCCTGGTATAGATGCCGGCAATGTTTAGCACGGCCGAGGTTTCCGCCATGGATTCCTCGACCACGGCGTGCTGACCCATCATACTCTGGGCAATCTCTATGTCATTGTCATTTAAGGCCTGCCTGATCCCGGCTCCGCCGGTCAGCTTGAATGTCCCGGGAGCTTCCAGGTTCCATTTCTTGGAAGCGTCAATGCCGGCGAACAGGTGAAACCAGTCCTCGCTTACGGAATCATATCTCTTGTTCCAGTTTGGATTGGCGGCAACGTTTGTGGTATGGCTTTCTGTTTTCCAGTTGGTCCATTCCAGGCCCACTGACGGGTAAACGCCCCAGTCCTCGCCTTCAAATTTCATTCCCGCCTTTGTTTTGGCCAGAAACATGTCGCTGTCATATTCGTCTTTTTCCCTGAGCTGATAGTTCATCCCGGTCCACCCGGAATAATCGTGCTTTATCCTGTTGTAGCTGGCATAAAGCTCGCCGAACCAGCTCTTCTGGTTATAGATCCCGTATGCGCCTGCGGAGTAGCTGTCCTGATCTTCGCCGTCTCTTTTAAATGTATCGTTTAAGCGGACGTTGTTATTGCCGTATCCTCCGAACACTCCGGCGGTAATGGCATCAAGGTCTCTTTCATAACCCAGGAAAACCCCTTTGGAAGTTATATCCGCCCCAAGGCCGCTGTCATGGATTCCGGTGTAATAGGGCAGAATATAGGCGCCGTTTTTATAGGTTGTCCCCGAGGTTCCCAGGCTGACCGCATC
>JAGXLE010000217.1 GCA_018334855.1 Desulfobacterales bacterium
AGATGTTGTGCTGGGGGCTCAGTTGCAATTCGCCCGGACCGCCCGGCATCTCGGCCCCGTCGATTTCCCAGAACAGCATCGCCGTGGTATGGGCCAGGGCGCGCACAGGGTCCTTTTTCTTTTTTAAAATATCGTTATACACATCCAGACTTCCGACCAATTCAATGATCAGGTCAATATCGGAACGCTCAAAAAACGTGTTGTAATCATCCGTGACAAGCAGGCCGTGCTCCTCGGCCCATCGCCGGCCCGGCGCATCAGCCTGCGGGTCGGCCACCGCCACTACATTGGGCTCCACGACACGGAATTCATGCCTTTCAATAAAATCAAGCAAATTCAAACACATTTGCCCGCCGCCCACGATAGCAATATTCATATTAGCACCCCGGGGATTTTGCAGATAATTGGCTACACCAACCTGTATAAAATTCTCATACTCCTTTTTACCCAATATATATGTAAAATGAAAAATTTCAAACCCAAAACGCAAGCCTGCGGTGCATTACGCAAAAGGGTAAAGCCGGCGGGAAAGCCGTTTTCAGGAATACAAACCTGGGAATCAACAGGCACGGGTGTTTAAAATTTCATTGACAAGCCGATAAATTATAGATATCAAGGTCACTTATTCCAAAAATCAACTTTTTTTCTGCTTTGACAGACTTACAGAAATATTTATTCTACTGGATCCAATTTCATAATTGCAGGAGAGTGTTATGGCACAAGAAACGATCGGTTCCGTTTTGGTCGTTGGCGGCGGCATCTCAGGAATGCAGACCGCTTTGGACCTTGCTGATTCCGGATATTACGTCTACCTTCTGGAAAAAAGCCCGTCGATTGGCGGCGTGATGTCCCAGCTCGACAAAACATTCCCCACAAACGACTGCGCGATGTGAATTATCTCACCGAAACTGGTCGAGGTCGGCCGGCATCTAAACATCGAGTTAATCACATACGCAGACCTGGAAGCCATTGAAGGCAAATCCGGAAACTTTAAGGTCAAAGTCAAAAAACGGGCCCGAAGCATTAACATGGACCTTTGCACGGGTTGCGGCGCCTGTATTGAGAACTGCCCGGTGACGCAGACGATCCCGGCGCAATAACGCAACCGCAATTGACCTAACTTCACTCGGCAAAAGGACTTTTTCGCCATGGAACATACGATCGAGATCGATTGGCAGCAAATCGACTATATTATTGATAAATTCAACAGCGACAAGGAATCGCTGTTAATGATCCTGCAGGATATCAACGAGCAGTACAATTTTGTCCCCCCGGAATGCATCCCGGTACTGGCGCAAAAACTCGACGTCCCCAAAAGCCTGATCTACAGCGTGGCCACATTTTACAAAACCATCAGCCTGGAGCCCCGCGGCAAATATATCGTACACGTGTGCACAGGCACGGCCTGCCACGTGCGGGGAGCGGAAAAAATCATAGATGCGCTGGAAGATAACCTGCAGGTAAAAACTGAGCAAACCACCGAAGACGGACTGTTTACCCTGGAAACCGTACGCTGCCTCGGGTGCTGCGCTGCCGCACCTGTTATTATGGTAAACAAGAACATGCATGCTGGCCTAGACCGAACGAGTACGTTAAACATTATTGAAGACTACAAGAAAAATGCCTCTTAACGGCATTGTTTACGGAGGTTGAACTCAGCCATGGTTAAATTTGACAACAAAGAGGCGCTGGACGAATATATCAAGAAACTCCAGGCAAAAGAGCAAAGCCCGGATACCGGACTGATCTCTCTGTGCTCGGGGCCCGGCTGCATTATCCACAACAGTGACAAAATCCGCGACGCCCTGATTTCCGAAATGGAGAAGCACGGAATCGCGGATAAGTTTGAAATCCGGCTCACGGGCTGCCACGGTTACTGCGAGCAGGGGCCGATTATGGTCATTGATCCGGGCGGAATCTTTTATCCAAAGGTGAAGCTTGAAAATATCCCGGAAATCGTTGAGCAAACCCTGGCAAACAACGAACCGGTTGAAAAGTTCCTGTTCAAGGACCCGGCCACAAAGCAGCGGATTATCAGGGAAGAGGATATCCCGTTTTACAAGCTTCAGACCCGGTCGATTTTCGGACAAAACCGCCTCATCGATCCCAATAATATTGACAATTACCTGGCAGTCGGCGGCTATACGGCTTTGAAAAAAGCGCTTTACGAAATGAAGCCAGAAGAAATCATTTCGGAAGTAAAAAACGCCAATCTGCGCGGACGCGGCGGCGGCGGTTTTCCCGCTGCCATCAAGTGGAATTCCTGCAGGGAGCATGAAGGACCCAAGTACTTGATCTGCAACGCAGACGAAGGCGACCCAGGCGCATACATGGACCGGGGACTTCTGGAGGGAAATCCCCACTGCATCATCGAGGGAATGGTCATCGGGGCCTATGCCATCGGTTCCAATGAAGGTTATGTATATGTGCGTCATGAATACCCCCTGGCGGTGGCAAATCTGGAAAGAGCGCTTCAGCAGGCCAGGGAAATGGGGCTGCTGGGAGAAAACATCCTCGGATCCGGCTTTAATTTTGATATTTACATCAGCAAAGGCGGCGGCGCTTTTGTCTGTGGCGAGTCCACCGCCTTAATGGCCTCTCTGGAAGGCAACCCCGGACGGCCGCGGGCCAAATACGTCCACACCTCAGAGAAAGGTTTCCGTGACAGCCCGTCCAATCTCAACAACGTGGAGACCTGGGCCAATGTCCCGCTGATCGTCAACCGGGGCGCAGACTGGTATGCCTCCATGGGCACGGATTACAGCAAGGGAACAAAGATCTTTTCGCTGGTGGGCAAGGTCGTCAACACCGGTCTGGTGGAAGTTCCCATGGGCACCACGCTGAGGGAAATCATTTTTGATATCGGCGGCGGAATCCCGAAAAAGAAAAAGTTCAAGGCGGTTCAGACCGGCGGTCCTTCGGGCGGATGCATTCCGGAACAGTTTCTGGACACCGCCGTGGACTTTGACGAGCTGACCAAACTCGGCTCGATCATGGGTTCGGGCGGAATGATTGTCATGGACCAGGACACCTGCATGGTGGACGTGGCCCGGTATTTTGTCGAATTTCTGATTGATGAGTCCTGCGGGCAGTGCAACCCCTGCCGCGAAGGCCTCAAGCAGATGATGGAAGTTCTAAACCGGATCACTGAAGGCAACGGTCAGGAAGGCGACATTCAGCTGCTCGAGGAACTCGGAAGCATGATGCAAAAATTCTCCCTTTGCGGTCTGGGCACATCCGCGGCCAACCCGGTTTTGACAACCATTTTATATTTCCGGGATGAATACGAAGCCCATATTTACGACAAAAAATGTCCGGCCGGCATCTGCAAGCCGCTGTTTCATTATGAAATCGATGCCGAGGCCT
>JAGXLE010000015.1 GCA_018334855.1 Desulfobacterales bacterium
AAAGGGGATTATCACTCTATGAAGCCGCCAATCTGCTGGTTGAGGAGAGAAGGAAAAATATTCTGGAGAACGAGACCGGGACGTTAACGTAAGATGAATCAGCTCTCTACTGAGCGCGCAGGCACTCCAGCAATAAGGGGGAGGGATAGCCGTCTTGCGGCAGTGACTGTGTTTTCTGGAAAGCGCGGATTGCAGCGCTCGTGCGCGTACCCGGCAGGCCGTCCTCGGGGCCTGCGTCAAAGCCGAGACGGTTTAGAAGCTGCTGTATCTCTGCGAGCTTGTTGTGTGAAAGCGTTTTGTGTTTTGCATTCCGGCTGAATTTAATCGGGGGCATTCCGACGATGCGATCGGCGAGATGGCCAACAGATATTGCATAGTTGACTGAACGGTTCCAGCGCATTATGACCCGGAAGTTTTTATATACCAGAAACGCGGGGCCTTTATGTCCCTGGGGCAGTATTAGAGAGGCTTCCATATCAGCCTGGGGCAGGGCTGTGCCGTCGGTTCGCCTGACTCCCAGCTTAGACCACTCTTCTATTGTCTTTTTCCGTTGAAGTGAAGCAAGTTCGAAGTCGAAATTTTCAGGCAGGATTACCTGGCGGCCCCAGGACTGGCCCGGCTGCCATCCGGAGCTGGAAAGAAAGTTGGCGGCCGAGGCAAATGCGTCCGGCAGACTGTTCCATATGTCCTTGCTGCCGTCTCCTGTATAGTCCACTGCGTGCCCGGTAAAGGTGGAGGGAAGAAACTGCATGTGCCCCATGGCACCTGCCCATGATCCCGTCATCTCATCAGGTTCGATATGGCCTTGTTCAATTATCCGCAGCGCATCAAGGAGCTGCCCCCGGAAAAAATCGGCGCGCCGCTGATCATAAGCCAGTGTCACCAGCGCGTCAACCACCTTAAAGCTGCCCAGATGGTCGCCGAAATTTGTCTCGAGCCCCCAGAACGCAATAATATATCGCGGCGGCACTCCGTATTTGTGAAAAATTTCCTCGAGAAGCCCGCGGTGCTTTGAGAGCATCGCACGTCCTCGTTTGATTCTTTCGGGGTTTACGCGTCGGCGAAGATAGTCATGGAAAGTCCGGGTAAACTCCGGCTGGTGGCGGTCAAGCTCGATTACCCGCTTAACGGGGCTAACATCTGACAATGCAGAATCAAGTGTCCTGTCTGATATTCCTGCGCCGCGCGCCTCGGTACGAAGCGATTTTATCCAGTCCTTGAAAGCCCGCCCGGAGATATCATCTTTCGTCGCTGTATCGGCCTGTTTTTGACAGTCTTGTGCATAGACTTGCCCCGCCACAGCCATATATGCAAAACCAAGCACCAGTATCAATGTAAATATGCTTTGTTTCAGGGCAAGATTTTTCGGGTGCAGCAGCGTCACACTGTTTTCTCCACCCTTTTTCCGGTGCTGTCCGGGCGGGCCTGCAAAAACAGCTTCCAGGACAGCACCGTCAAGGGCATTATAATATTTATATCAGTTGCCGAATCCGGCTTCCTCCATCTCAACGGCGGCTACGCTCATCCGGTCTATGGATTCCATCTTCCCTATGGAGACCGGAAGTACCGTGTGTATAAAAAAATCAGCCGTGGTGAGCTGGCCCTGGTAGAAGGCCTTGTCCTTGGCTTTTGCTCCTTTTTCAAGCTTTTCTGCGGAAATCGCGGCACGCCACAGAAGCATCCAGCCCACTATGACATCCCCCATGGCCTCGAGAAACGGAAAGGAATGGGCAAAGGCGCGCTTGACATCGGAAGAAGCCGCAGTTTTGGCAAGATTTGCGCATACCTCGGAGAGCCGGTTTGCCGCCTTTTCAATGGAATCGGCCATTTCTTCCAGTTTTTCGTTTTTCCTGGCCCGGGAGATGGTGGTCTGGACTTCTTTCATAAAATTGCCGAATGCCTTTCCGCCGTCCATGACTATTTTTCTGCCCAGCAGATCCATGGACTGGATGCCGTCGGTGCCTTCATAAATGGAGGTTATTTTGACATCGCGCACCAGCTGCTCTACGGGATATTCTTTTGTATAGCCGTAGCCGCCGTAGACCTGCATTGCCTGAACGCATACATCAAAAGCGCGCTGGGCGTTAAAAGCCTTGACAATCGGAATAAACAAATCAATCAGACCCTGGTAATACTGATTTTCTTCTTCGTTTTCGGTCAGCTCCAGGTAGGTCATTGTATGATCCGTATAATAGATAAAGCTTCGCAGCCCTTCCACATATGCCTTCATCCACATCAGCATACGGCGTACATCCGGGTGCTGGATGATGGGTACCGGCGAAGCATTGGGGTCCTTGCCGGCTGTCAGATCCCGGCCCTGCACCCTTTCCCTGGCATAATTGACGGCATACTGGTAAGCCGCCGCTGCGGAGGTAAAGGCCTGGAAGCCGACACCAAGCCGGGCCTCGTTCATCATGTGAAACATGATCTTCATGCCCTTGTTTTCCTCGCCGAGCAGAAGCCCTCGGCACTGGCCTTTGCTTCCCAAGGCCATTGTGCAGGTGGCGCTTCCGTGTATGCCCATTTTTTCTTCAATTCCGGTGCAGACAATGTCATTTCGGTCGCCCGGTGAGCCGTCAGGGTTAACCCAGTATTTGGGCACGATAAAAATCGAAATTCCCTTGGTGCCGGCCGGTGCACCCGGTGTGCGGGCCAGAACAGGCGAAATAATATTTTCAGCCAGATCATGTTCGCCGTTTGTAATAAATATTTTGGTTCCGGAAAGGCTATAGGTGCCGTCCTCGTTTTTGACCGCTTCAGTCGTCAGCGCCCCGACATCGGATCCGGCTTCTGCTTCCGTAAGCAGCATGCCGCCGGTCCATTCGCCCTTGTAGAGTTTTTCCACAAAAAGTTTTTTCTGTTCTTCCGTGCCGAAAAGCTGGATCATTTTACCGGTGCCATGGCCGAAATTGGCATAGTTGACACAGCAGTAATTTCCGCCTACCAGGTATTCGTATGCCGCCCGTGCGACAATGGGAGGCATGCCCTGTCCGCCCTGTTCCACCGGCTCACTAAGTGATGTCCATTCGCCTTCCAGGTAGAGTTTATACGGCCGGTGATAGCATTGAGGCACTTTGACCTCCCCGTTTTCAAAAGTAACGCCTTCCCTGTCGCCTTCCGCATTGGTGGGCAACAATTCCTTCAAAGCAAAGTTTCTTGCTTCATTTATTATAAGGTCAATGGTTTTGCGGTTGAATTCGGCGTATTTTTCATACTGGGTCAGTGATTCGGTGTCGAACTGTTCAAACAATACAAAATCGATGTCGCGCCGGTTGGTGATAAATTGAGCCATTGTTTTTTTCCCTTTCGCTTTTTTCTTTTAATTTTTACCTCAATAACCGTATTCTTTTATTACACCTAAATTGAGCGATTTTCAAGTTTGCCGCAGATACAAGGAAGATGCAGACGAGCTATAGTGGACTATGCGAGGCTGCATCTGACGCAGTAGATGCGGCAGAATTGGAAATCCCGGAGGGTTTGAGATTTTTAAATATAAATGGGTATAATCCTTTCCAAAATCATGTTTTTAAAAATCTGAAACGCTCAATTTAGGTACCATCAAAGTCTTCTCATGCTCAAAGGAAATCGAAAAATTAAAACTATACCATAAAAAGAGAGTTTGACAACTTTTCATTTAACGTTATAATAGGTAATATACGTTCTTTATCAAGACTTACTCGTCGGATTTCTTTTTTACTCAAAAAACCTCCCACAGTGACGGCTTGCCGGGAGGCTTATTAAGTATTTCTCCTCTACTCCTCTGTTCCCGCCAGCAATAAGCTTGGCCCCTGATATCGGAAGCATTCTTTATCCCGACGAAATATGGCCCGCGGACAAGACAGATTTTTTGCTTTTGTCCGGTTCACCGGAGCCCGCGAGTCGGGCAGAGGGTGTTGTTTGATATCCTCTCCGTTATTTTTATCCATAGCCTCCTTTGAACCGTTTAATCCCCGCATTGGTTGCCTGTCTGATTTAAAGATCAAAACGAAGACTGAATCAGGAAATCAATTCTGAATCAGCGAAAAAAATAACCGGGAATTGAAGTATGACAGAAAAAAGTTCTACAGTATTTATCTTTATGCCGCATAAGAGCGCCGTTATGTTAAAGGCGTTTTTGGTGACTATAGTGATCATGTTCGGATTCATCGGCGGCTCGGCTGCAGCCGAGGGCAGGGATGCACTTGCCAGGGCGGACCGGCTCTATGAAGAAGGGACAATGGAAAGCCTCAAGCTATCTGTAAAACTCTACGCCCAGGCTGCTGAAAAAGCCCCGGACAGTTACCAGGCCTTCTGGAAGGGGGCCAGGTCCAGCCGCAAAATCACCAGGATGGCTGTTATCCGGGAGATCAATAATCTGGAGCAGATTTGTGTGACCTTCGGCAAGCAGGGAATGAAGATGGCACTAGAGGCGATAAAGCTCAATCCTGAAGGGGTTGAGGGGCACTTCTATTACGCTGTAAACGTGGGCGGATATGCAAAAGGGGCCAGCATATGGGCCATCCTCAGCGAGGGTCTCAAGGGCAAAGCGCAAAAGCACCTCAAGAAAGCCTACCAGATAGACAAGGGGTATAACCAGTTCGTCCTGGTAATGCACATGGGCCTTTATTATGAAATTCTTCCATGGTTTGCCGGACAGGACAAGGACAAGGCAATAGAGTTTTATCGCGAGGCACTTCGCCTGATGCCAGAGGATGCCCTCTACAGACCTCAGCTCCATGTTTTGGCCGGCAAGCTGATGTTAGCTGAAGGTATTGATAAAATCTGGGCCATGCGGCTTCTTTACGAAACCGCAGAATCCGGCGTTGAATACTTTAGCGACAAGGCCCGGGAGATCCTTGCAGAGCATGGCGCGGCGCTTCCGAAAACTGGCGGTAAAAATGAAGTTTTCAAAGGATCGATGTCTTACCCGCGCTGATATTGCCCGGCCGCTGGTTTTGAAGAGTTCTAAAGAATTGCCGGTCCGTATGATTTTGTTTTCGCGGATAATGTGTATATTTTACGAGACGCACCCCTCCTATAGGGGACAGGATAAAACCGTAAAATGCTTCCTGCTAGTTCTGGTTTGGTAATATCAGGTCATTTGATAGTTGGTCATTTTGAAACTGTTGGTCATTTTGAAACTGTTGGTCATTTGTATTGTTGGAATCCGGCAATAGAAAATTTTTCCGGAGATCGGCTTCCGTTTTTTTCTCAATGGTATCTTTCCGGATTTCCTGGATGAAGAGAATTTCTTCCAGGGCCGCTCTGCCGTAGTCCCCTCTCAGATGAGCCGTATCCGGCCATTCCAGGGCATCTTCAGGAACTGCTATCACCTCCGTTTTGCCTGTCTGCGCCAAGGGCCGTTTTCCGGAACCCTTTCCGCTTTTATCCAAGGGTTCGCCTGCCGGCGGCTTGAACCTAAATTGCTTCAGCAGCCTGTCGACTTCCTCGGGTTCCAAGGCCTGAGCTTCAGCGGGCAACCGGTTCTTTAGGACACGGGTACGCTCATAGGAGGTCAGCACCAGAGGCGGCGCCTCCAAGGCAGACAGGCCGACCACCTCCAGGACCGTGTTACTCAGGGTGTTGATTTCTGTCATTTCCGAGTCTGCAATAATGATAAAATCCGATCCGCGGACGCCTGCGATGGCTGTCTTGGTCTTTACCTTGAACTCCGAATGCTTGGCATCCATAATCTTTCGGACCACGAAGCGGACCTTGCCAAGCACCATGTTGAGAAATGAGGAACGGCGTTTGCGCTCCGGGTCGTACAGGCTTTTGTTGATTTCAATATGGGAATCAGGCGAAAGGACTATAAAGCTGCCGTCGTTTAGCTCAAAGCTCAAGTGACCCGATTTTCGGGTCACAATGGTATCGTTCTTGTAAAGCGGCAGGTCATTTGTCGCCGCATAGCCACATTTTTTATCCGCATGCATGATCACCGCCTTGCCGCGGGTTTGCCGTACTTTACCAACAGGCGCCCCTGTGCCCTGCTGATAGGTGTCCTTTATTTCAAGTCCCTTGGGAAGCGCTGCGCCGGCCGGGTCATTGTCTGCACCAAAAGCGCCGCCAGCCGACCCCGATAAAATCATAAACGTAATCAAAAATGCGGTTGACCGGAAAAATTTCATTGGCTACCCCCTTATAAATTTGCCGACAGTGAGACGGCCACTGCATTGCGCCGGTAATCAAACAACCCGGTATTGGAATCATTACGCGTAAAACTATAATCCAGAACAATATCGAGCCAGTCCGAATACAGCTTACGAGACAATGAAACCGCCCCGAAGTAGCGGTGATCCTCACGGGTGATGGCTGTCGCCGGATCGGCCTGATCATAGTCTTTCCAGTTGTATATACCGATCACCATAAACCGGGTTTTGTCATCAATCTCGTATTCCAGGCTTAAACGTGCCTCGAATTCATCATAGGACTCATATCCGGCATCCGCATCATTGGCTTTAAATCCGATGCCTCCGGATAAATAATGTTTGCCTTCCGACAGGAGATGCACCACATCAGCACCCACTTCATGACTCCTGCCGTCGCACGCTTCTGAATTGAAATAATTGTTATCCTCAAAGGCATAGCTTAACGTGCACAGGGTTTTCCCGGATGCCTGCCAGGTCAATTCGGGCCGCAACTCATGGCGCCTGAGGAAGCTGTCCGCATGCACCCAGTAATAGGCGGGCCGGTAGGAAAAATCGAGAAAGAACGGGGCATAATCGTATTGCAAGAACAAATTACCGATGCTGCCCGTGATATCATATTCGGTCAGATCTGAATGGCGGGTTTGGTAATGACTGTAGCCCACGCCGGCCCGCATCCGCTGCCGGTCCAGCACATTAAAGCGGCCTGACAAATATCCGGAAAAAAGCCAGTCGCTTTCATCCGAGATGGTGGAAACGTTAAGATCGTCATCCTCGGGCTGTAGGCAGACATTGTCATCATATTGCATGCCGGCTTTGACGTATAGCCGGTAGCGCTTCCGGGCTTGCTGTTCCAGCTTCAGGCGCCTGCGCCATTGCCGCGCGGCTTCTTTCAAAGAAATTGGAGCATCGGATGCAATGATATAATTGAATCGCTCAAGCGCCCCGGATATGTCCCCCTGGCGATACAGGCAGATGCCGATGTAATAGGCGGCATTGGGTTGAATGCCTGGACTTAAGTCGATAGCCCGGGTCAGATATTTCACCGCTTTTTCAAATCGCTCGGTCTTATAAAGTGCGAGGCCAGCATAATATAATGCCAGCACATCCCGGGGCGCCTCCTTGACCGCGGCCGCAAACAGATCCGCGGCCACGGAAAAGTTCTCCTTCAAATAATATCCCATGGCCCGGTCATACCTGATTCCCAATCGATCCGGATCATCGGCCCAAACTGTTTGCAGGTGGCGCAAGGCCGAATCCGGCGCATTTAATTTCAGGAAGGTTCTGCCCAGATAGTGATTGGCCTGCAAACTGTCAGGGGCTGCGGCCAGGGCCTTTTTAAAATACATTCTAGCGCTTTTATAATTCCCCTGTTCATATGCGAACACGCCAAGCCCGTAATAGGCCTCATACACGTTCGACTCGACAGCTGCGGCACTGCCGCCGGTCAAACCGACCATTACAAAGAGCAGCCCGGTGATAATCAAAGTCCGATGCATGACATTCTCCTGTTTTGTCAATGACTCAAATAAAGCCTTGTTTTACTTAAAGGATTACGCCCCGATTGATCCCCGCTGCTGTCACCCCTGGAATTTATTCTCAATGGCCTGAATAACGCCGTAAATATCGAAAAATACAGCCACCAGTTCAGGGTCAAAAGCTTTCCCGGCCCGCGCTTCAATCGTTTCCAGAACCCTGTGTTCAGGCCATGATTCTTTATACACCCGCTTCGAACTCAATGCGTCATATACGTCCGCCAGGGCGACAATCCGGGCGGCCAGGGGAATTTCCGTGCCGCTTTTAGGGGGCCATATACAGTCGTCTTCATTGAAAAGATCATTGATTTTTCCGGGATAACCCGACCCGTCCCATTTCTCATGGTGATTCAGGGCTATTTCCTGGCACATGGCATCCAGGGGGGAGGTCTGGTTAACAAACAGCCGGCTGCCATAGATGGTATGCTTTTTGATAATATCAAACTCCTTATCCGTTAACTTGCCGGGTTTTTTTAATATATGATCCGGGGCGCCGATTTTTCCGATGTCATGGAGCATGGAGGCAAGCCGGATCAGATCCCTGTTTCGTTTCATTTCCTGCGTTCCCAATCCGTTTTTGGCGGCCCACCGCTGGTAAATTTCCGAAGAAATCGCGCCAACCCGCTGAACGTGAGCCCCGGTTTCGGAGGGATCACGCAATTCGGCCATTTTGACCATGCGAAGAATCAATTCCCGGTTCATCACGCCCCGTTCAATGGCCACGGCAGCATTGTTGGCAAATATTTGAACGCCCATCTGACTGTCTTTTGAAAATGCGACCACCCGCCCATTGTCATCTTTGGCATTAATAAGCTGCATCACTCCCATCAACCGGTCCTGGTGGGTAATCAACGGCAAAGCCAGCATGGATAAGGTTCTATATCCGGATTTGTAATCATATGCGGGGTTGAAAGCATAGGGCAATTCCGGCGACATTTGATAGGCATCGGCAATGGCAAGCGTTTCTTTGGTCAGGGCCACATGCCCTACAATGGAGGTCTCACTAATTGGCAGGGTATAATCTATGTATAAGGCCTCCCGCCCGGTATTATCGCGAAACAGGGTGTCGTTGTGAACATAGCCGAATCGAAGCAGGTCCTCTTCGGCGATAAATATCGAGCCGGCATCGGCGTTTGCTATGCGCCGGGACTCATACAGGATTTTATCCAGAATGGCATCGACATCTTTTAAATGGTTAAGCTCCTCGATCGTCTCCAGGATCGAGTGAACCTGATGGCAGGTAAATTCATCAAAATGGAAAGCCATGTAAACCCTCACGGCGGTGGGGGGGATACAATAAAAATAATTTGGTAATATAAGCTGCCGCTGAATCTCAATATAACTTGCCGGGCAAATGGCTGTGTCAGACGCAGTAGGAGAGCCGTAGAAGTTGTGATTGAAGCGAAATGCTGAAAAATATGTTTGTTTTTAACAAAAAAACAGCCTATACATATAGACAACCTTACTTAAATCTGCAAAAATTTTTCTGCAATGTCAATTAAAAATTTATGCTGTATTGGCATGAAAAGCGTGACATTCTAACGGCATGCCTTAAAAACTATGCCTTCTTTCCAGACAACTATCCGGAGCTTCGCATTGATAACGGCGGAGCCACGGGGTTGTTTCTGAAATAATAGGCGGGCGGCGGCAAGGCATCGGGTTGCGGTGATGCGTCCACTGATCAATACATCCCCCTTTTTCTGGGCTATTCTGGTCATTTTGGGAGTCATGACGGCCTATCTAATCGGGCTTGACTTCCTTGACCACATGGAGCTCAAAACCATTGATCTGCGTTTCCGGGCCCGGGGTGAAATTGCAGCCGGGTCGCAGGTGACGGTGGCGGCAATCGATGAAAAAAGCATTGATCGGGAAGGCAAATGGGTCTGGCCGAGAAGAAAGTTTGCCAAACTGGTGGACAAGCTGTCGGCAGCCGGGGCCAAAGTAATTGCATTCGACATCGGCTTCCTTGATCCCGATAAAAACGATCGGCTGCAATCCCTGGAAACCATAATACAAAGGCTGAAAGATCTGGGCATAAAAGATGCCTCCCTGTCGGCCGATCTCGCTGAGCTGAAACGCTTTTCGGACAATGATCAGCTTTTGGCCGCCGCCATTCGAAATGCCGGATCAAAGGTGGTGCTGGGTTATTTTTTCCAAATGGATCCTGAGGCTGCCGAGCATTCAGGCCAGCAGCAGTGGCGGGAGCATATCGAGGCCGTTGAGAGCTCCCGCTACAGGCGGGTATTTTATGCGTCAGGGGCTGCCCGGGAAGTGCCGTTTATCAAGGCAAACATGCCTGAATCCAATATTCAGGAAATCGCTGAGGCTGCCGAATACAGCGGCCATTTCAACATGCTTTCTGATCAAGACGGTGTTATCCGGAGGATTCCCTGCGTGCTGGAATGCCGAAACACCCTTTACGCGCATCTTTGTATGAAAACCCTGGCCGCTTACCTGGGGGCCCCGTTATCGCTTCACGTGGCTGATTACGGAGTGGAAAGACTCAGTATCGGGGGGCTTGATATCCCCACCGATGAACTGGGCCGGCTTATGGTCAATTACCGCGGCGGCCCACGGCATTTCGACCACATTTCGGTCACGGATATCTTAAACGACCAGGTGGATGACGGCCGAATCCGCGACAAGATTGTCCTTGTCGGGGTGACCGCTGTCGGCATCTATGATCTCCGGGTGACCCCTTTTTCCAATGTGCTGCCTGGCCTCGAGGTCCACGCCAATCTGATCGACAGCATTCTTGCTGAAGATTTTTTGCGCCAGCCGTCATGGGGGGCTGTTTTGGATATCCTGGGCATGCTGGCCGGCGGTCTGCTCCTTGGGTTTGTCTTGCCCAGGATCGGAGCAACAGCCGGTGCGCTGCTGGCGCTGCTTATCGGGGTGAGCTATGTCGGCGTTTGCCAGATGCTGTTTTCCAAGGCGGGCATAGTTGTTAATATTGTTTATCCCCTGCTGGTGTTTATCCTTATCTATCTTGTCCTCTCCCTTCACCGTTACCTGGTCCAGGAAAGCCAGAAACGTTTCATTAAGAATGCATTTGCCACCTACCTCTCCCCTGCCGTGGTCGAGCAGCTTATCGCCTCGCCTGAAAAATTAGTACTGGGCGGGGAAAAGCGTGAGATAACAGCTTTTTTCTCGGACGTGGAGGGTTTTACCAGCATTTCGGAAAAGCTCGACCCGGCGGCCCTGGTGGACCTGTTAAACGAATTTTTGACGGAGATGACCGATCTTGTACTTGAAAATGCCGGGATGGTGGATAAGTTTGAAGGCGATGCGATTATCGCCATGTTCGGGGCGCCCAATCATCTCAACAACCACGCCCAGGCCGCCTGCCATGCCGCCATTGACATGCAAAAGCGGCTCGACGCGCTGCGATCGAAATGGGAGCAGGAAAAGGGGGTGTGTATCCGGATGCGTGCCGGTCTATACTCCGGTCCGGCGATTGTGGGAAACATGGGGTCAAAAAACCGGATGGATTATACGATGATGGGCGATACCGTCAATACGGCAGCCAGACTCGAAGGGGTCAATAAATTTTACGGCACCTACATTATGATCGGGAAAAGCACCTATAAGGCCGCCTCGGATACGATTTTTGCCCGGGAAATCGATTCGATCAACGTGGTCGGAAAAACACGGCCGGTGCAAATTTATCAGTTAATCGGGTACGCGGAAGAAGTCGATGATTCCATGCGCCAGGTAAAAGCGCTTTATGAAAAGGGCCTTTACGCTTACCGGAACCGGCAGTGGCAAGACGCCATCGGCTTTTTTGAGCAGGTGCTTTCGATTCGGCCCGATGATAAACCCAGCCTGATCATGGTCGAGCGGTGCCGCCAATACCAGACGAACCCGCCGGACGATAAGTGGAATGGCGCTTATAGCATGGCAAACAAGTAATTTAAACCAAAAGACTATCCAATCCCCCATCAGCAGCCGGTCCTGATAAGCCGCAAACGCAGCGATCCAGGCAAAAGCCGTATCTGGTATTTTTTCAAATATCTATAAAATCGGTACTTTTGAGCTGAATTCCGTGCCCTTTGGCCTTGTCTGTGAACTCTTCTAAAAGTTTATTTAAAACAATCTGCTGTTCGTCTTCATAAAAAAGGAAAACCGATGCCATTTTTCTTCTTCTATGATGCTGGTTGTCCATGGTTTCGGCATGTATAATCGCCTTAAGGCATTCCATGGCTTCATAGGCGTTTTGAAAGCGTTCATCCGGGTTTTGCCGACAGCATTTTAAAACAAATTGCCGCAGTTCGTCAGGAACGTCTGAAGGGAATTCCGCCCATTCGCTCAACTCTTCGTTTGCATGCAAATCCAAAAGATTGGTCAGGTCATCTTCGGGAAAAGGTCGTTTGCCATTTATCATCTCATAGGCCATTATGCCAAGCGCATATAAATCCGTTCGCACATCCACGGGGTCGCCTTCAACCTGCTCCGGTGAGGCGTAAAAAATCGTTCCGGCAAGATTGAAATTTTCTGTACCGGGCGCACAGGCCAACCCGAAGTCCAGGATCTTGATCATGTCGTCGGGAAGAACGAAAATGTTGGCGGGCTTAATGTCCTGATGGATGATGCCTTGACTGTGGGCATAGGATAGCCCCTTAAGGATCTGTGTCAGGTAATTGGCGATTTTGCCGTACTCCAGTGATCCGAGTGTGTCCAAAATGCGGCGAAGGGGTTTGCCCTCCAGATATTCCATAATAATAAACGCCGTCCGGTAGATTTCCTCGATATCATAGATTTTAACAATGTTTGGATGGACCATCCGGGCGATGATATGGGCCTCATCCTTGAATTTGCTCTGAAAAGTGGGCTCCATGGCCATATCGTGCTTTAGCATTTTAATGGCCACAGGCATCCGAAGCATTGAATGTATACCCGAATACACCAGGCTCCAGCCGCCCATGCCAAGCTTTTGCCGAATCGTGTATTTGCCGATGGTACGTTCCGATACGACCGGGGCGCTTTCAAACCGATTTGTCACCATCTCTGTTAAAAAAATCCGCAGATCAGGATTTAATTCGGCAATAGATTCAAAATCATCCTTTTCAAGCTTCCAGACTTTTGCCGGGCTCTCAGT
>JAGXLE010000218.1 GCA_018334855.1 Desulfobacterales bacterium
GAAATGGCTAATTCGCTCAATTTCTGCGTCAGGCTCAAATTTTAATCCTCAAAATACTTTGAGTATTCCTGCGGTTAAAATTTTCGCCTTCCTTGAACTTTAACAAATTATCCGATTTCTGGATGGACACGAATTATATTATTTAGGTGTACTTTATTAATAAAATGTGTACTTTTAAAAGTCAAGAGTGTAATTTTTTGTGTCGAGTGTGGGCGACCCCTTTAAAACATAAGTGAATATCGGATGAGGAGCTGGTGAAGGCTGTTAACCGGAAAAGGATGCCTGATTTCAAGAAAACAAATTTAAAATCCTCCGGCCCCAAAAATTAAAGACCTATATCACGCGGTTCTGTAAGTAGTTTTATCCCGTTCAATACCTGCGAGATTCTTTCCTTCGAAATTGTTCCGATTTTTTCCGATAAATCCTTTTTGTTTACAGTGAATATCTGGGAGATGTTAACCACGCATTTTTTTGGCAAATTGGCTTCTCCTTTTTTTAACGCCACATTTCCCGGGGCCGCAGCAAGTTTCATATTGGATGTAAGGGAACAAACCACGACCGTATTGATGCGGCTCCGGTTAAAAAGGTCGTTTTGGATGACCACATGGGGGTGGCGGTAGCCGGGTTCAGATCCATCGGGTTCACCCAGTTGGATCCAGAAAATATCCCCCTGCCGTATTACCATTGGTTTTTCACCATTCGACGGTGTTTGCTGCGCATCTGTTCCACAATCTGTTCGGTTTCGGGCGAATCGTCATATGCTTCATTAATGGCTTCAAGCAGTTCGATATTTCTGTTTTGTTCTATGAACTGCCGCGCAGCGATAGTAAATAAACGGCTCCTGGAGATGTTTAACTTTTTTGCGAGTGCATCCATTTGTTCAAACGTTGATTTTTCAATCGATATAGCAGTCTTTAAATTTTTCATATTTTTGATGCCTCCTCGTGTAATAATGTTGTTTCTTATAAGTATAATTAATGGTATGAAAATTATCAATACCGGAACGAAAAAAATATTTACATGGACCCCGAATTTACGAGGGACTGTTTTTCGAACCAGCGGGCGTAGGCGCCGTTTTTTTTGAGGAGGGAGTGGTGGGAGCCCTGTTCGCAGAGGCGGCCGTTTTTTCAAGTGTTTTTTGCTGCGCCCGGGGAGCGTTTTATGAGCCAAAGTTTAAATGCGATTTCTGTTTCATGGGGTCGGACCTGCATAACAGACTCAAATATCATCAAATACGTCCCAAAAAAGCCTGTTTTCACCTCTTAAAACATCATTTTTGCCCCCAAAATCAGCCCGGTAAGCAGCAACCGGCTCATGTAGCGCATATGGAGCGCCATCTCCCTTGCTCTGAATTTGTCGATGCCTGGTCTTTTTCCCAAGCCTGGTTTTGATATCCTCAACAAATCCGGCAGATCCGGCTGCTATGGCCTCGGTCCATATCTTTTCTCGTTTTGTTCCTTCCTGGATATAATCTTGCACCCAGTGTTCGTAGCTGTCCGTCAATGTCTTTTCATCTGCATTCAATAACTGCTTTAATCGATCCCTGGCTATTATTCTGTATCTCCGGGGCGGATCAATGATTTCATGCCACCCACCATCTTTCCATTGCCGGGGATGACTTACAACTCCAGCCCTGACCATATTCAGATCAATCTCCACCATTGACAATTATTACAAGCCACACCATAATAAAAGAAAAGGTCAAAACTAAGAAGTCGACCAGGAGTGGCAAATGCAAACAAATGAACTATCAAAAACCGAATTGAGGGAAATAATCAAGGAGGCCGTTACTGCTGTATTAACGGAAAGAAAGGATTTGCTTGAGGACGCATTATCCGAGGCCCTCCTTGATATGAAGCTGGGTTTGGCTATGGAGGAAGCTGACTCCGGAGAATATGTCACAGAAGAAACAATTATGTCGAAGCTCACGGAATGATCCATGAAGGTTCTTTATTCAAAGAGATTCAGCAAGGACCTTGATCATATTGCCACTGGCCGGAAGATTAAGAAGCGGCTCCTGCAACTCATAAATCAAATCAAGCAAATAGAATCGTTGGCTGAGTTAGAAAATGTGCGGAAAATTCAAGGGTATGATGAATATTTCAGAATACGCCTCGGTGATTACCGGCTTGGAGTTAAAATCACAGACAACGGTTTAGAAATGCTTCGTTTTCTCCATCGAAAAGACATATACAGGCGGTTTCCATGAAGCTGCTGCATAGAAAGAGATGTCGGGTCGATTAATTCCCACCACCAAGATGGCGGCAGTCATCACCGCTAACCGGAATGATCCGGGCCTTGTATTTTTTGTAAAAAGCCATTGCCATAATCAGGTTGAGCGTGTCGAAATAATAAAGATAGTCCTTTAAAAAATTGTGATACCCGAGATTGATGGATAACAGCTTTTTTTTCAGCCTCATGGGTATGCGTTTATACTCCTGGGCTCCGATGCCGTAATCTTTCATGATCTGCCGGATGACCGGTGTATTGAAAAACATCAGGTGCGTGGTCGGAAAAACCAGGTCAGCCTTGCGGTTTGCCAGCCTGAAAATACCTGCGGCAAAGTCCTGTTTTGCCACCCGGATATTTTTAAACAAATCCTTGTTGTATACATACAGGTCATAATCCATGATCCCGAAATTCTCATTGTTGTTTTCAAGCAGCAGGTTGATCACCCGGCCATGGGACAGGCTGGTGCCGGGCAGCAGTTTTAATTCAAACATGGGAAATCGGGCAAACCGGCCCTTTACGGCTTCCCGTTCTTTTTGGCTGAGCCCGTTGGATATCAGAAAAAAGGAAACATCATCGGGCAGCAGGTCCAGACACGGGGCCAGTATGTCAAGGCATTCTGGCATGGCAATGATGTAATAATGGCCCCCGTTCAGGTGCCGGTGGTGCTGCTGAAACCGTGCGAATCGCTGCTGGTTTACAAACCGGTTGAAAATCCGGATATTGATAAATTCGCAAATGGCGGTTTTTGACTTTTCCATGATGCGCAGGGGCAGATGCTTCCAAATGACCGAAAAAAAACCATTGCCGGCCGCCTCCTGCTTTTTTCTGAAAAGCCGGTACCTGAGAATTGTAGCTCGAAAAACATTGTTGCCAGACAGTTTATCCAGTACCCACCCGTAAACTATCCGCCAGGGCCGCAGCAGGTAATACAAAAACAGCCATCTGCGGGGCAGGGGATATTTGATCCATTCCCGGACAGTCGGCCTGAAAAACATCCTTGCGCCATAGCGCAGCGTATCGCTCCACCTGTCCCGGATCAGAAAATGCATTGGCGCAAACCGCCAGCTCAACCCCCCGGCCCCTTTTGCCCCCGGGTGCAAAACACCATCTTTGATTTTTTCTTCTCC
>JAGXLE010000219.1 GCA_018334855.1 Desulfobacterales bacterium
GAAGGGTCCGGGACTGCGGCCCGGGGGGAATACTTCCAGGGAAGGTTTTTTTGCGCTTTCACGAAATTGCACTTCGTTGCCCTGACGGCGGTGCGGAAAAGGGGGTTTCCGAGCGGAAATTGAGTCTCGACGAGGCTCCTGGAGCGAGGAAATTCCTTTTTCGCACCGCCGATCAGCCAAGGTGCTTACAGATTGTCTTTCTGGAAAAATACCGCCCATTACGGGGCACAAAAGATTTACCGGCAATTGGTGGCTCCGGGCTTGAAAAAGATTTGCCTTCATGGCACATAAAGACTTTGATGGCTTCGTAAAAAGTCCAATATCTGCGTTGCGCTCCCATACCTTCGGAATTTCACGTACGATTAAGTACGCTGCATTCCTCGGTATTTGCGCGCCTTGATCTTGAACTTTTTACTTTGCCATCTAAAAATTGACTTTTTTACGATACTGTCAACTTTACAGTTTAATAAAATCAATGTTGCTGGAAAGGGATTCGGATATGAGATTTGAACCTGTGATCGGGCTTGAAGTCCATGCCCAGTTAAAGACGCAGACAAAGATTTTCTGCGGATGTTCAACGGCTTTCGGCGCACCTCCTAACACTCACGTATGCCCGGTTTGCCTGGGCATGCCCGGCGTGCTGCCGGTGTTAAACAAGGGGGTGGTGGAATATGCCATGAAAATGGCCCTGGCCACCAATTGCCGGGTGGAAGGGACAAGCCGTTTTGCCCGTAAAAACTATTTTTACCCGGACCTGCCGAAAGGATACCAGATCTCGCAGTACGAGCTGCCGATTGCAAGACACGGATACGTCAATATCACGCTTTCAGACGGCTCTGTAAAGCGCATAGGAATCACGCGCATCCACATGGAAGAAGACGCGGGAAAGCTGATCCACGATCCGGACCGGCCTGTAAGCTATGTGGATTACAACCGCACCGGTGTTCCCCTGATTGAAATCGTAAGCGAGCCCGATATCGGCTCGCCCGAGGAGGCCGGAGCTTACCTGCGCCAGCTTCGTGCAATCCTTCGGTATCTTGATATCTCGGACGGAAACATGGAAGAAGGCAGCTTCAGGTGCGATGCCAATGTCTCGGTAAGGCCCGAGGGCGGAGAGGAGTTCGGCATCCGCACAGAGCTTAAAAATCTTAATTCCTTCAGGTTCGTAGAAAAGGCCCTGGCCTACGAGATCGACCGCCAGATCGCCGCCATTCAGGAAGATGAGCAGGTGATCCAGGAAACCCGGCTGTGGGATCCGGAAAAAAGCATAACAGTATCCATGCGCGGAAAGGAGGAGGCCCACGATTACAGGTATTTTCCGGACCCTGATTTAGTCCCGCTGGTAATTGAGCGCGACTGGATTAAAGCCGTGGAAAAAGGACTGCCCGAATTGCCCGACCAGCGGCGCGAGCGCTTTATCAGGGATTTCGGCCTGCCGGAATACGACGCCGGGGTGCTGACCGCCTCCAAGGAGTTCGCAGATTATTTTGAAGACTGCGCAGCCAGGATCGGCAATCCGAAAACAGCCAGTAACTGGATGATGAGCGAGCTGATGGGGCTGTTAAACTCGCGGGGACTGGCGGTAACCGACTCGCCCATCTCTGCACAACGCCTTGCCGGCCTGATAAGGCTTATCGAGGACGGCGTGATTACCGGCAAGATCGCAAAGACGGTTTTCGACGAGATGGCCGACTCTGAAAAGGAAGCAAAGGCAATCGTGGAAGAAAAGGGCCTGGTTCAGGTAAGCGACGAATCCGAGCTCGAGACGATCATTGACAGGATTCTTGAAAACCATCCCGACGAGGTTGAAAAATACCGGGCCGGCAAAAATAAGCTGTTCGGATTTTTTGTGGGACAGGTCATGAAGGAGACCAAGGGTAAGGCAAATCCACAGGTGGTCAACAGGATATTAAAGGAGAAACTGGAAAAATCATAGCCGTTTGAAGCTTTTTTCCAGAAACTGCAAGGACCAGGCGATCATGGTCGGCCTGCCGTGAGGGCAGTTAAAGGGATTTTCGCAGGCGTCGAGCTGTTTTAAAAGTGCCGCCATTTCATTTTCAGTAAGAGCCTGGTTGGCCCGGATGGCGCCGTGGCAGGACATGAGGATGATGCACTGATCCAGCAGCCCGGATATGTCCGGCTTTGCTCCCAGATTTTCGGCCGTATCGGCTATATCTGTTATAAGCGAGGTGGCCTCAAGTTCCGCGAGTTCAGCGGGCACCGCCTTGACCACGAATGTTTCGCCCCCGAAGTGCTCAATCTCAAATCCCATGGTGTTTAATTCAGGCAAAAGCTGCTCCATTGCCGGTGCTTCCCGGAACTTTAGCTCCACGGTTTCCGGCATGAGAAGTCTTTGAACCGAGCCGGATTTTTCAGATTGCCGGATTTTGCACAGACGCTCGTATAAAATGCGTTCATGGGCTGCGTGCTGGTCCACTATCAGAAGTTCGCCGGATTTTTCACAGATGATGTAGGTGTTTTTAAATTGTCCTATGACAAGCGCTTCGGAGAAAAAGGAGCATTTAAACAGCTCATCCCGGGCCCGGGGGGACGGCTTGTGCTGCCCTGAAGGTAAGTCCCCGCTTTTGTTTGTCCGGTCGGGATCTTTTAACGGCAGGTAGCCGGATTCCTTTTCTGATACCGAATCCGTTGTGGTCTTTTCCTGCCGGGGGACAAAGGAAGGTTTTTCCCAGGGCGGCGCGGGCTGTTTGCCGGGTTGCCTGAAATGACCAGTTCGTGCGGAAGACCATGCTGATTCCACCGCCCTACGGACCGATTCAATCACCTGCTGCTGCTTTAAAAAACGCACCTCCTGCTTGGCCGGATGCACGTTTACGTCGACTTCCGCTGGCGGGACCTCCAAAAACAATACCGCCACAGGGAATCGTCCCTTCATCAGTCTGCCGCGGAAACCTTCGCAAAGCGCGTATATTACCGCCCTGTCCCTTATAAAGCGGCCGTTTACAAATACGTAAATCCTTGATGTGCCGCTTCGCGTAACCGAAGGATCCGCGATCCAGCCAGATATACGGGATTCGCCGGTATCGTTTTCAACAGGATAGAGAAGGCTTTCAAGGTCACTGCCCAGGACATCGGCTGCACGTTCGAAAGGATCCGCTGCTTTGGGCCAGTCCTTGACAGTTTTGCTGTTGTGGACAAGGCGCATCCCGGTATCCGGGCGGGAAAGGGCGATGCAGGCAAAGGTTTCGGTTATATGCCCCATTTCCGTATTTACGGTTTTTAAAAATTTGCGCCGCGCCGGGGTGTTGTAAAACAGGCTGCCCGCGCTGACCATTGTCCCGACAGGCGCGCCGGTCTGGTTGACCGCCTTTATTTTACCGCCTTCCACCACT
>JAGXLE010000220.1 GCA_018334855.1 Desulfobacterales bacterium
ATCCGGGCAATGAATCCGAAAGAGTTTTTACGAAAGCATAGCAGGGACACAAAAGAAACCAAATCCTACGAGGTGGTGGTCATAGGCTCCGGCTCTGGAATGCAGGCCGTGGAAAACGCAATGGAAGCCGGCATGAGCGTGGCCCTGGTGGATAAAGGCCCGGCGGGAGGAACGTGTCTCAACCTGGGCTGCATTCCCTCCAAGATGATGATAGCCGCAGCAGACCGGGTCATGGAAATAAGGCAGGCAGAGCGTTTCGGAATTTCAGCCGAAATTTCGGGCATTGATTTCAAAAAAATCATGAGGGAAATGAGAGAGGCCGTGGTTCCCGACCATCAGCAGATTCATCAGGCCCTGAAAAACGACGGCAGGTTCGACTATTATGAGGGGCTTGGGCATTTCACAGATGACCGGACCATGGAGGTAAACGGCCGGGGTATAAAAGGCGAAACGATTTTTATAGCTTCCGGCACCAGACCCGAAATCCCTGCCATCGAGGGGCTCGACAGTGTGGATTACCTGACCAGCGAAACCCTGCTTGACCTGGAGAAACGTCCGGAAAGCCTGGCCATTATCGGGGGCGGATACATTGCTGCCGAATACGGACATTTTTTCTCAGCCATGGGAACGGAAGTGACCATATTTCAAAATCAGAAACGTCTGGTTCCCTCCGAAGAGCCGGAAATATCGGATCTGCTGGCCGATGAGCTCTCAGAGCGGATGCATCTGGAACTCGACACCACGGTAGACCGGGTTGAGAAAACCAGAAAAGGCGCAGCTATTGCCTCCCGGCATAATGCATCGGGGAATAGAAAAAATACTTCTGCGGAGCGGGTACTGGTGGCCGCGGGCCGCAAATCAAACGCAGACCGGCTTGAAGTGGACAAAACAGGAATTGAAACCGATGAGCGCGGCTTTATAAAAACGGATCCATACCTGCAGACTTCCCGTGAGGGCATCTGGGCTTTCGGGGATGCAAACGGAAACCAGATGTTTACCCACACGGCCAATGCTGAAGCAGCCGTTGCCTGGGAAAACGCCATTGAAAAGAAAAATAAAAAATTCGACTACCGTCCGGTCCCCAGGGCGGTATTTACCTGCCCGCAGATCGCCTCAGTGGGATTAAAAGAGGCCGAGGCCCGCAAATCACATGACGTCCTGGTGGGCAGGGCCGGTTATAATGACTGTGCAAAGGGCATGGCCCTGCGTGAAGACAGCGGGTTTGCCAAGGTGATACTAAGCAGGCAGAACCTGGATCTGCTCGGATTTCACATCATAGGCCCGTATGCCCCCATACTGATCCAGGAAGTTGTAAATGCAATGGCTTCGGGCGGAGGAGCCGGAATGCTGATTTCCGGCATACACATCCATCCCGCATTAAGCGAACTGGTCATGAAAACCTTTTCCAACCTGTCACAGGGTTGACCGACTGTAGGGCCGAAGTACAGAAAAGTAGGCAAGGCTGCAGGATTTTATGCAGGAAAATACTGTTTATTCCGGATTGATAGGAAAATGTTTGAATTTTAATTTTTATCCGGATTTGAAACCAAAACCATAAAAAGGAGGACGGCATCATGAAAATGGGTGAATTGTTCCAGACAGGAGACTGGAAAAACGAAAAGCATGTACCTGCCATAGATTGTCCGGACAGCGTGAAAGCCGACGAAGCCTTTGACATCGAAGTCTCCATCGGCAAGGAGATCGGACATCCCAACACCACGGAACACCATATCCGTTGGATTCGTGTATATTTCAAACCAGATGACGAAAAATTCGCCTATGACGTTGGAAGCTACGAATTCAACGCTCACGGCGAATGCACTGAAGGGGCCAACAAGGGACCTGTTTATACCGAGCCCAAAGTAGGTACACGTCTGAAAATCAACAAGCCCGGCACCCTGCTGGCTTCGATATACTGCAACATTCACGGCCTGTGGGAAAACACCGCCAAAATCGGTGTTTCCTGAAGTCTAAATCTTTCAGCCACGGATTAAAAAAACAGCATGCCGCCATTCGATTATGATGGCGGCATGCGATTTTAATAAAGTTGCCGGACTCCAGGCCTAACATGCCTGATTCGTTTTCCGTGAAATCTGCGACAAAACTTTCTCAGGAAACTTTTTTCATGCGGGCCGCCAGAAGGGCCGCTCCTATGGCGCCGTTTAACTGGGCATGGCCTGATACCTGAATCCGCACTCCAAGCTTTTTTTCAAGCGCCCTTACCACGCCCTCATTTCTGGCAACGCCGCCGGTCATCATCACGGGTTCGGTTACCCCCACACGCCCGGCCATGGCTGAAATGCGCGAAGCCACTGATTCATGGATCCCGGCAATCATGTTCTCCCGGGTTTCTCCCTTGGAAATAAGTGAAATCACCTCGGATTCGGCAAACACAGTACAGATGCTGCTGATGCCGGCCGGGTTGTCAGCTTTAGCAGAAAGTTTACCGAAATCATCCAGGTCGGCCTCCATGGCCCGAGCCATTACCTCCAGAAAGCGTCCCGTGCCTGCAGCGCACTTGTCGTTCATTGCAAAGTCAAGCACCTTTCCGGAAGCATCGATCCTGATCACCTTGCTGTCCTGTCCCCCGACATCGATCACAAACCGCGTTTCCGGATTTATAAAATGAGCGCCCGCCCCGTGACAGGTGATCTCGGTAATATCTTTATCTGCAGAATCAACGCTTTTTCTTCCGTAGCCGGTGGAGACGACAAAATCAACATTATTCCTTTCTATCCCTGTTTGCTCAAGCACGCACTCAAGAACCGCCCTGCCGGCCTTTTCAGCGTTGTATCCCGTAAACTGCAGGAATGTGGCAAGCAGCCGGCCGTCTTTTATCAATGCCGCCTTTGCGGTTATGGATCCGATATCAATGCCTGCTGTTATCATAATTTTTTGCCGGCCGTCAGGATTTAAGTGTTTCCATGAACGCATCTATGCGGGTATCTATCTGGCTTTCCGAAAAATTGCGTTCATCCACCATATCAGCCTCGATAATCAGCACGGGAATCCCGAGTTTGTCCATGATCATGCGCCGAAGGTCGTACTGGCCCAAAGAATATGGCTTGCAGCTTCTGTTGGAGTGCATCACCACCCCGTCTGCATGGTATTTTTCAATCATGTCCGCAACGATATCAAACATTTGATCTATGGAGATATTGATATAAACCTTGGTATAGGTCTCGGCCATGGCTTCGAGAAAGGACTGCCCGTTCATGTCCGGCAGCATCCCGCTCCAGGCCGAGGTATAGGTATCTGCCACCAGGGCTGCATCATGTGAGGCAAATTTGTCAGAAAGCCACCTGGTGCGGTACCAGACAGGGAGATTGTCCCAAACTTCT
>JAGXLE010000221.1 GCA_018334855.1 Desulfobacterales bacterium
AGACAAAAAAACAGCTCGAAGAGGTAACTCCATATAAGTTTGCCGTAAAAGCGCCTGTAACAATTGCCTGCTGTGCTGATACAACCGTGCTGGACAAAAGAGAGCAGCGCGTAAAAGAACTCCTGGAATCGGGAGCTTTTACAGACGTGGAAATGGATGATCCCTCATCCGGCAAATATCAGAAAAGCCTGACAGAATTTATTTCCCAAATGGGATATCTTGCCATGAATGTGGCCATTGCCGTGGAACACATGGTTCTGCGTGCAACAGATCTGGGCTTGGGATCCTGCTGGATTGGCCGGATTGATACTGAAAAAACCAGGCAAATACTGGGCCTGTCAGATGATTGCCGGGTCATCTGCCTTCTGCCTGTCGGATATCCGGCCCAGGCACCCGCCCAGAGGCCCCGGCTGGCTAAAGAAGACATACTTCTTAAGACCTAAACTGAGCGTTTCAAATTTTTAAAATTTTTGTTTTTATACTATCTTGAAGGATTTAAATCGTTTTCAGCTTTAAAACTTGAAAATCGCTCAGTTTAGGTAAAACAATCTAATCCCATCGGCAGGTATTTCTTGACTTGAAAAAAATTTCAATGGTATTAAAATTTTTTCTGAGCATCGTTTTTATTGTCAAATACTGATACAAGGATCGAACAAATGAGTCTTGCGCAAAACCCGTCTGCTCCCCCCGAAAGAAGAAAACACCCCCGCATCGATACTTCAAACGATGTCGAATACATTCTGCTGGATCAAAACCGTGAAAGGGTTGACAAAGGAGAAGGACAGGCTCTGAACCTGAGCCAGAGCGGCGCCATGCTGGAAACCAAAAAGCCGTTAAATGGAGCGTTTATCATTCTCATAACCATTGATCTGGAAGGAAAACAGGTTCAGGTGAAAGGCAAGGTGGCATATACCCGAGAATCTGACAGGCCCGGCTTTCACGTAACCGGGATCAGGTTCACCGGCTCCAGGAAAGAACATGTAAATGCCATTGTCGCATTTGTAAAAACCTACTACCGCCGCAAATATTCCAGACAAAACGGAGATGACCCGCAACAGGCGGACTCATCCGGGTAACCGCCGACCGGACGGCAAAACTGTATCGGATATAATTTCAGCAGTGAACCGCTAATTGTCCAGCACTTCCCGGACTTTAGCGGCAAGGGCTTTAACGGAGAAAGGCTTGGAGATGAAATTTACACCGCCTTCCATCATCCCGTGCCTGGCAATAACAGTTTCCGGATAACCTGACATGTAAAGCACCCTTAAATCGGGATAAATACTGCGTAACCGTTCAAATAACTGCCTGCCGTCAATTTCGGGCATGACCACGTCAGTAAGAAGCATGTCTATCTCTTTGCTGCAGGAATTTATAAGAGAAATCGCTTCCTGCCCTTTTTCCGCCGTTAAAACCGTATACCCCTGCTGCTCGAGCACCGTGAAAGTCAGCTCTCTTACCTGCCTATTGTCCTCAACCAGCAAAATATTTTCCGAGCCGCCTTTATCTGAACACGCCTGCGAGGTCTGCGCCGGGGACAAGGCACGGTCTTCTGATACCGGCAGATAGACCTTGAAGGTGCTTCCCATGCCGGGTTCGCTGTAGGCCCAGATGTTTCCGCCGTGCTGTTTGACAATGCCGTAAACAGTGGACAGCCCCAGGCCTGTGCCCCTGCCCACTTCTTTTGTGGTATAAAACGGCTCGAAAAGATTTTCGAGGGTTTGCTCATCCATGCCGCAGCCGGTATCAGCAACTGTCAGCATGACATATTCTCCCGGAGACACCCCTTTATGCCGGGCCGCATATCTTTCGTCGAGTTCAGCCAGACCGGTTTCAATAATCAACTCTCCGCCCTCGGGCATGGCGTCCTGGGCATTTATCACCAGGTTCATGACAACCTGTTCAAGCTGCCCGGCTTCTGCCTTTACAAGCGGAAGCGGGCTGGCAAGGTCCATATGAATGGAAATATTCTCCCGGATAGTGCGGCGCAAAAGAGATTCAAAATCTTTTAGCAGAAAATTCAAATCAACCGGCGCAAACTCGAGCACCTGCCTGCGGCTGAAAGCCAGAAGCTGCTGCACTATGTCCCGCGCCCTTGTGCTCGCATTTCTTATCTCTTTTAAAGCTTTTGCCTGGTGATCGTCTCCATGATTGTCCTCAAGAAGCATCTCGCTGTAGCCAAGGACCGGGGAAAGCATGTTGTTCAAATCGTGGGCAACACCGCCTGCCAGGCGTCCTATTGATTCCAGCTTCTGAACCTGGCGGAACTGCTCCTGGCTTTTCTGCAGATCAGCCTCGGCTCGCTTTTTATTTTTTTCCTGAATTCTCCAGAACCTTATGGTTACACTCCACAGGAAGATCAGGGCCGCAAGACATGCCGCTGCAATCACAACAATTACCGAGCTCCTGGTCTTTTGAAAGGAAATTTTGCTCTCGAGGCGTTCCTGGATTAAACCGACCAGATCTTTTACCGCACTTTCAAAATTGAGCTGATTCTTTGTGTATTGCCAGCCGGCCAGCAGCCTCAAGGCTTCTTTTTTCTCACCCCTGCTTACAAGCTCATAAGCCCTGGTTTCAATCCTGCCGATATTGTCCAGATAAGACCTGATCTGCCCGGTTTTGCCGCTGATAGCGTCAGAATTTATAAGAAGGGGAATTTCTTTTAGCAGCTCTTCCATACGAGGCTTTGTATTTTTATATGTCTTCTTCCATTCAAGACTGCCGCTCAGAGCGCTCACCCTGGTGGTCATCTTCATGGTTTCAGCATAGAGCAGAAGTTTCCATGAGGCCCTTTCAACCGCCAGTTCCCTGTTTTTAAAGGAATTTAAAACGTTGAATGAAAAAAACAGGTTCCATCCCAAAAGCATTATCAAGAAAAGAGTAATTGCTATGGAGGCAATAAACCATGGCCTTACCGAGCTGTTTTTTACCTGCTTATATATTCCGATTCTTGTTCCCAATTGCCTGATTTTATAATTATAAGTTATAGGTGTTTTATTATCAGTGTCCATCCAGCCAGCCGTTAACTATGTCCCTGTTTTTTCTGATCCACCTTTCCGCTGCCTCCGCATAAGTGGTATCTTTATCCTGTGCCATCAGCATGACTTCGGCCATATCTTCCGGCGCCCATCTAAAGTTGTCGAGAAAAGCATAAATTTCCGGCATATCCTGTTTCAAGCCTTTCCTGACAATGGTTGCTATATGTTCCTTATGCCCGAAAACCTTTTCAGGATCATCAAGATACTTAAGATTCCATTTGGCATGCTTCCAGTGTGGGGTCCAGCCTGTGACAACAATCCATCGCCTGTCTTTAATGGCGTTTTCAAGTGCCGCGGTCATTGTAG
>JAGXLE010000222.1 GCA_018334855.1 Desulfobacterales bacterium
GCCCATTGCCATGCCTCTTCTCCGCTCTGCACAAGCTTTTCTTCTACACACGGGATATCATAATCTGCCAGAAACCGTTTGCTGTCATACTCGTCCCATGAACCTGGCCCGGCGGGCAGGGATTTTTCCGCAGATTCGACTTCCGGCAGATCCGATTTTCCGCCGCGTTTTCCCTTTTCCTTCCTGTGGGCGGAAAAGCGTGCCGCCGCGCTCAGGCATTCGGCAAGGCGGGTGGCGTCCTCATAAACCAAGATGCCCGCGCGTGCCGCATCCTCCTTAAACTGCAGGCTTCCTTCCTTTCGCCCCATCAGCCAGAAAACCAGGATCTTGCCGTTTTCATCGGCCTTTTGCTTCAGTTGGTAAAGATCCGGGGAAGCCCCGTCAATGCCTGCCACAAAATGAATCACCACCACATCGACGCCGGGATCTGATATCACCGCGTCAAAACCTCCCTTGAATGCGGCGTTGCGGCCCTTTACCGAGACCGCCGGAAAAAGATCCACCGGATTGGATACCGGCATCCATGGCGGAAAAATCTCGGCAGCAGCCTGCCGGGTCTGCTCGGAGAGCTCGGCAACAACAACGCCGCTTTTCTCCAGTGCATCGCAGGCCAGGATTCCCGCTCCACCGCTCAGGGTAAGAATTGCGGCCCTGCATTCAGGGTTGATATGCGGGATCACGGTCAGAGCATTTGCAATTTCCATCATCTGGAAAACGCTTTCTGCACGTATAACTCCGGCCAAATCAAGCACACTGTGCAGCAGGCGGGAATCGCCCGAGAGGCTGTAGGTGTGGCTAACCGCGGCGCGCGCACCCGCACTGCTCTCACCGCCCTTTAGCAGCACCAGGGGTTTTTCGGATTGCCTGGCCAGCCTTGCAAAACGCCTCCCCCGCGGGATGGATTCAAGATAAAGGGCGATTACCTCTGTATCCGGGTCGTCCTGCAGGTATTCAATAATATCGCATTCGTCAACATCGGCCCGGTTGCCGATGGAACACGCCTTGGCAACCCCTATGCCGCGCCTGCCCAGCTCCGCCAGAAAAATCGCCGACATCATGCCGCTTTGCACGATAAGTGAAATCTTTCCGGCAAGCAGCTCTTCGCGCACCTCTATGTTCATAAAGGAAAAGAAATACCGGCGGTGCACGTCCACCAGGCCCATGCAGTTGGGGCCCCACAGGCGCATGCCTGCCCTTTTTGCAATCTCCTCGCATTTTTCCTGCAGCTTTATGCCTTCATCACCGGACTCGGAAAAACCTGCGCTTTCTATTATTACCCGACTTACGCATTTTTCCGCACAGGCTTCGAGCACCCCCGGAACAGTCCGGGCAGCCACCAGCACAACTGCAAGCTCGGCCGCCCCGGGAATATCAGCTATGGAAGGAAAACAGGCAACGCCTTCTATTTCTTTGTAATTGGGATTTACCGGAAAAATGCCTCCGTCAAACCCGGAAACCAGATTCTTTACAACGGCACCGCCGAGATTTTTCGGACTGGCACCCACCACCGCAACAGAACTGGGATTGAAAAACTTCTCCATATTCTTTCCTTATCCGCAACAGCTCAGAATTCAGAACAGAATTGCTCATCCAACCTCCGGAAAATCGGACATCCGGTCTCGCGGGCGAATTATGCGGCATGAATTTTTCGAACATGCATAATTTCATGGCCCTTCATAAGCCGAAACTCACTGGCTTGCAGAGTAATTACGCCTATTGTGCTTCCCTGGCCGGTTACAAACTCCGCTTCTACAGCACCGCTCTTACCGTATTTATGAACAACCGTGCCGATATCGCCGGCTTTTAATCCCTTTTCAGGCAAATCCTGCTGGAGCACCACAATGTCGAATTCTTTCAATTCTTCTCTCCTTAATTGTTCAACCGGTTAAAGGGTACGCAGTAACAAATCTTGGAACGGTATCATTTTTTTCTATAACCCATACAGTTACAATAAAATATTTTTTATCCGAAGCAACCTGCATATCTCCCTTCACAACATATTTTTTACCGTAAACCGTATCTATTTGTTCTTCAACCGGTGAATTATTGGCTATTTCTAATAAAAGGGATTTCAACTCTTCAATATTATTTCTGCTGAACCCCAAGTGGTTAAAATACCTGGCTTTTGCCCTGCCTATCGGATGGGTTTCCGAAAGCAGATAATCAGACAACTTGCGCTCTTCTACAACAGCATTTTCACAATTCGGAAGTTTCATTACATAAAATATGTATCAGAAAATGCCTAAAATTGAAATAGATGTAAACGTTATATATTTGGTCCGGAAAAAAGCGGGCCGAAAAAAGCCCATTATCTAAGCATCCGGCGGAGCACATAAGGCAGGATGCCGCCGTGGCGGAAGTATTCGAGCTCGATGTCTGAATCCAGCCTGGCCCGGACCTCAAATCTGCTTGCTTCGCCCTGCCCTGCACCAAACTCAACCGTCAATATGCTGCCGGGCGACAAGCCGCCGGATATTCCCCTTATATGAAACTCTTCCTCACCGGTAATGCCCAGGGATTCGGCATTTTCGCCTTCTTTAAACTGGAGGGGCAACACCCCCATTGCTACCAGGTTGCTTCTGTGAATCCTCTCAAAGCTTTCCGCTATCACGGCACGCACGCCCAGCAGCAAGGTGCCCTTGGCAGCCCAGTCCCGCGAACTGCCTGAACCGTACTCCTTTCCTGCAATGACAAGCAGGGAAGTGCCTTCTTCACTGTACTTCACGGCCGCGTCATAAATGGGAAGAATTTCGCCGGAGGGCAGATGCCTGGTGAGACCGCCTTCCAACTCCGGCACCAGCCGGTTGCGCAGGCGAACGTTGCCGAATGTCCCCCTTAACATGACTTCATGATTGCCTCGCCTGGAGCCAAAAGAGTTGAAATCCTCCTTCTTTACTCCTTTTTCACGAAGGTAGCGAGCAGCGGGGCTATTATCCGGGATGGCGCCGGCCGGGGAAATATGGTCCGTGGTAATGCTGTCTCCCAGAAGTACCAGGACCCGGGCGGATTCAATATCTTTTAAGTCCGGCACGCCGGGGGACATATCCCGGAAAAACGGCGGCTCCCGGATGTAGGTGGACTCCGCATCCCATGCATACCTCACGCTTTTTTCAGCTTCCAGATTTTTCCAGTTCTCATCGCCTTCGTAAACATTGCCGTACCGGGCGGAAAACATCTCCGGGACCGGATAGCGCATCATATCCGATATTTCCGCTTCATCGGGCCATATGTCTTTTAAAAACACCGGCTCGTTGTTTCCGTTATAACCGATGGGCTCGGCTGCAAAATCAATGCGGACCGTGCCGGCAAGCGCGTATGCCACCACCAGCATCGGGGATGC
>JAGXLE010000223.1 GCA_018334855.1 Desulfobacterales bacterium
GTAATATGTATTTTTGGTTAAAACTTCAATAGTTTTTGCATCATTCAGGCTTTTTTATACAGGGGGGACATGCTGCGCAGGGTCTTGACCACGCCGGCCAGCGAAGACAGGAACTTATCAAGATCCTGCCGGCTCTGGTCGCTTCCCCAGGACAGAACCAGGGTGCCCTGGGCATCGGCATGGCTCAGACCCAGAGACAGCAGCACATGGGAAGCCCGCAAAGAACCTGTTGCACAGGCAGATTTTGTGGACACGGCCAGGTCTTCCTCGTCGAGCATAAGCATCACGCTTTCGCCCTCTATATATTTCAGGGAAATATTGAGCAGATTGGGAAGGCTGTGGTCAAGGTCTGTGTTTACAATGTATTCATCGATGTATTCGGGCAGTTGTTCTACCAGGTAGTCTTTTAGCGCCTGCGTTTTTTGCCGGCGCTCATCCATGTGTTTTATGGCAAGTTCCGCGGCCTTTGCCATTCCAATGATTCCGATCAGGTTTTCCGTACCGGCCCTTTTGTTGTTTTCCTGCACCCCGCCGTCGAGCAGCGGAAAAATCCGGGTACCGCGGCGGATATACAGCCCCCCAACACCGGTGGGACCGGAAAACGGGTTTGAGGCAAAGCTTAGCAGGTCCACGTTTAACTTTTCGACGTCCACCGGCACCACGCCCACGGAATCCACAGCGTCACAGTGAAACAGGACCTTTTTTCTGCTGGTTATCTCACCGATTTCCTCTATGGGCTGGATGGTGCCGGTCTCGTTGTTGCTGTGCATCACTGAAACCAGGATGGTCTCGTCTGTAATGGCGTCTTCTACTGCCTTCGGGTCGACCCTGCCGGATTCGTCCACGGAAAGCGAGGTCACCTTGAAGCCCTGGGAGGAGAGCCTTTTTAAGCTCCGGAGTACCGCATTATGCTCGATGTTGGTGGTTATGATGTGGTTGCCCTTTTCCCGGTTTGCCAGGGCAGAACCCTTGAGTGCATGATTGACGGACTCGGTCCCGCCGGAAGTAAACACGACCTGCTTGGCATTGCCCGCATTGACCAGGTCAGCTACCTGCTGGCGCGCATCTGCAAGTTTTTCCGCGGCCTGCTCCCCGGCCTTGTGCTGGCTGGAAGGATTGTGCAGATCGCTGTTGATTGCATCGATCATCACCTGCTTGACCTCAGGCAGCAACGGGTTAAACGATATACGATCCAGGTTGACAAAGCTCATCAAAAGCCCCCTTTGACAGTAAAATCCGGATTTCGAAATCCGAAATTCAAAAACAAATGATTAGTGTTCCTCTGTCAGCTCCCGCTGGCAGAATTGGCAGAAAGTTGCCGCTTCGTCTATCTCCACGTCACAGTACGGGCAGTAGCAGGTTTCGCCGTCTCCGTGTTCGTGTTTTTCCTCTCTTTCCTCCGGCTCTCGTGTAACGCCGGCCTTTTTGTCCTCGTAATTCTTAATGGCCATATGAAGCGCATCAGCCCCCAGGTTGGAGCAGTGCAGCTTGTTCTTGGGCAGTCCTTCTAAGGCCTCTGCCACATCCTTGTTGGTAATATTTCTGGCCTCTTCTATTTTTTTGCCCCTGGCCAGCTCGGTTAGCATGCTCGAAACTGCAATGGCCGATCCGCAGCCGAAAGTCTGGAACTTTATATCTGATATTTTTTCGTCTTCATCGACTTTAAGGTAGATGGTCATCATGTCGCCGCAAAGCGGGTTGCCGACCTCGCCCACCCCGTCTGCGTCCTCGATGACACCCACGTTTCTCGGATTTTTGAAATGATCCATTACGACCTGGTTATACATGGCTTTTTCCTCCACGCGATTGGCGGTTGTTTGGCTCTGTTTTTATAACAGTGTTTTCTGCCGGAAATTAAATATTTTCTGTAAAAACTAGGATAAGCATGCAGCCTGGTTTGTAAAGTAATCCGTGGCGGGACCTGTTTTTAGTTTTAAAATTTCGGTCTTACGCAAAAATCGGGCAAGTCAGTTATTTATGGACCGGGATTCATTGATCAGCTCTTAATACTCCAATTTCAATATGGCCCAGCCTCCGGGCCTTCATTTCAACAGTGCCTTCCAGGACCGTATAATTATCAGCGCTGTAGAGGGGTTTTACGGTAGTGGTCAGGAGGGTATTAACGGGGATGCGGCCTGTGGAAAAGTCCGCATTTTTGATTCCTGTCAGAAGCCCGCTGCCGCTGCCGTCCTCACGGGTACCGGTTTTCCAGGAAAAAAGCACAGCCGCTGTCTGTGCGACGATTTCGATTATGACCAGGGAATCGACCGACCCTTGCCGGAAAAGAGGCCATTTTTCTGAAACCGCAGTTTGGGTGATAACCTTTTCGGATGTAATATCAACGATTTCATCAATCAGCTTCATTCTGTCCCGGTGGGGAATCAGGGCCTCGACTGAGAGCGGGTATGCCATGGTAATCCTTTGATGTCTTCACAATGATTCTGAAATAATTTTGAGCAGTAAAACAAAAAAGCCCAAAACGGTCAATAATAAATGAGGAACCCTGCTTGCCTCCGGCCATTTATTGCCCTGCTGCGGGCGCTGCTCCCTTTGTTTACTGCCAAATATCCCTTGACAGACAAGCTCGCCTCAATCTATTTTTACCAGGATTGATGGCAAAGTAAAAAGTCCAATATCTGCGTTGCGCTGCATGCCTCGGAATTTCACGTACGATTAAGTACGCTGCATTCTTCGTTATTTGCGCGCCTTGATCTTGAACTTTTTACTTTGCCATCTCAAAACAGACTTTTTACGAGACTGTCAGGATTATGGCAAAAGAATTACCTGCCAAAGCCTTTATTCTTCGGACGGTGCATTGAGATGAAAAAAGATAAGGTGCCTCAGGACGACGATAACCTCTTGGAAGGGCGGAGCAGAGAGCTCTGTTACGCCGTTGATGAAAACGGCCGTTATGTAAGTGTGTTAAGTTCCGGGTGGGAGCCGAAAAACACTGCACTGCTCCAGGCCTGGCAACAGATAGGTGAAGAAGCAAAAGAGGCCTTTGATTCGTTTAAGGCGGGGCGGGTGAGTCCGCTGGCCTTCTACATGGCCAGGGGAATGTTTGACGTCTCCCTTCTTTCCGCTTATACAAAAATACCGAAACGCAGGATCAAGTCCCACCTGAAACCGAAGAAATTCCGGCGCCTGGATGCGGAAACCCTGCGCAAATATGCAGAAGTACTGGATATTTCGGTAGATGAACTGGTCAGGGGGCCTGAAACAGCCGAAGTTTTTCCGGGAAAAAAATAAAGCGGATCTCTCCCCGGATCTGCATCAAAGAAGGGTGATGCATGAAAAT
>JAGXLE010000224.1 GCA_018334855.1 Desulfobacterales bacterium
AGTGCATATTATCCCAGAGCGCAGAGGCCAAGGAAAAAGCCACCAGGTTAAATGCCACCATCGGTATTGCAAAGGAAAAAGACAGGACAATGACTCTGCCTTCGGTAGTGCAGCGTCTTGGAGGACTTGAGCCTGAAGAATCGCTCACATATGCACCTTCCTTCGGAATTGCCGGGCTGCGCCGGCTGTGGCAGGAGTCTCTTTATGAAAAAAATCCTTCACTTGCCGGAAAAGCGGTCAGCCTGCCGGTTGTAACCAGCGGCATAACCCACTCGGTAAGCATATTTGCAGACATCTGGACCGATCCGGACGATGTGGTGGTTTTGCCCGACATGATGTGGGGCAACTACAACATGATTTTAAATGTGCGCAAGAAAGTGCGTATAAGCCGTTATCCCATCTTTACCGAAGACGGTGGCTACAACATCTCCGGTCTTGAAGCCTGCGTAAAAAAAGAGGCGGGAAAAAAAGACAAAGTGGTCGTGCTGTTAAATTTCCCGCACAATCCCACGGGCTATACCGTCACCGAAACAGAGGCCGACAAAATCGTGCAGGTTCTCACCGCTGTTGCCGAGGCCGGGACAAATGTGATCGCGGTTTGTGATGACGCATATTTCGGACTTTTTTATGAAGAGGATGTGCTCGGCGAATCGATATTTGCAAGGCTGTGTGAGGCCCATCCCAGACTTCTGGCGGTCAAGCTCGACGGCGCCACCAAGGAAAATTACGTGTGGGGCCTGCGCGTGGGATTTATCACTTACGGGTCGCTGGTCCAGGAGGATGCGGCCCCGTTCTATGATGCGCTGGAGAGAAAAACTGCCGGGTGCGTGCGTGGAAATATCTCCAACGCTTCCCACCTGAGCCAGTCCATAGTCTTAAAATCCATGCAGAACGGTAATTACCAGTCGGAAAAGCAGGCCAAGTACGATCTTTTAAAATCCAGGGCCAAAGCCGTCAAATCCGTGCTCAAGGACCCGAAGTATGCATCTGCCTGGGATGTGTATCCTTTTAATTCGGGATATTTCATGTGTATCAGGCTCAAGTCGGTAAATGCGGAAAAGCTGCGCCTGCACCTGCTCGAAGAATACGGGGTGGGATTGATTGCCCTGGGAGAATATGATTTGCGGGTGGCTTTTTCGTGTCTGGAGGAAAACGACATAAAAACACTGTTTGATATCATATACCAGGGAATCGGTGACTTGAGTTAGAATCTTTGTGCCGCACCGTAACTTTGCCGGACTTATTTGTGGAAAAAAATAAAAGTGTCATACATTGATCGTATCAAGCAACTGCCTGTACTGATAAAACAACGGATTCGTACGGTCAACATTGCCCGGGCGGGCAAGTGGAGCCTTTTTTTTGTCCTGATCGGCGTTATCGCCGGCATGGGCTCTGTTATCTTCCAGTATTTGTGCCAGGCGGGAGCCCATTTTTTCATGGACTGGATGGCCGGGTACCGGCCTCCTGCCCCGGCGGGCGAGCACCATCTCCTGCCGCCCACTTCCACGGTGTTTAACCGCTGGATACTTTTGTTTCTTCCTGCCGCAGGAGGGCTGGTAAGCGGCTGGATCGTATATTATTTTGCCCCTGAAGCAGAGGGTCACGGCACCGATGCCGCCATAGAGGCCTATCACCAGAAGGGCGGATTTATGCGGTCCAGGGTTCCGGCTGTCAAAACCATTGCATCGGCCATTACCCTGACTACCGGCGGCTCGGGCGGGCGCGAAGGTCCGATCGCACAGATCGGGGCCGGATTCGGGTCCTTTCTTGCCACCAGGTTAAAGCTCTCGGAAAGGGAGCGTCGCATAATGCTGGCAGCAGGCATCGGAGCCGGGGTTGGAAGCATATTCCGGGCGCCTCTGGCAGGTGCGCTGTTTGCCTCGGAAGTCCTCTACAGTGATCCGGATTTTGAATCCGAGGTCATTATCCCCGCCGGGATTTCATCTGTGGTGGCCTACTGTCTTTTCAGCCTGGTATTTGGATGGGGCACCCTGTTTGATTCCCCGGAGTTCAAGTTTCAAAACCCGCTTGAGCTCGGTCCCTATATTGTGCTCGCACTTGTACTTGCCGGATTGAGTTTTTTCTATATCAAGTCCTTTTACGGGGTGGCTGATCTTTTTCGGCTCATCAAAATACCGAATCATTTCAAGCCTGCAATAGGCGGAATTCTTACCGGCATGATTGGCTTTTACCTTCCGAGCACCCTGGCTTTCGGCTATGGATACGCCCAGCAGGCGATTTTTAATGAACTGGCCATTTCCGTGCTTCTGGCCCTGGCCCTGGGAAAGATCCTGACAACTTCCTTTACAATCAGTTCAGGGGGCAGCGGCGGTGTGTTCGGGCCTTCGGTGGTGATAGGCGGGGCCATGGGGGGAGTGATCGGAAAACTTTTTCACCAGTACATCCCCGATATTGTAGCCAATCCCGGAGCTTTCGTGGTGGTGGGGATGGCCGGTTTTTTTACGGCCGTATCCAATGCCCCCATTTCCACGATCATTTTTGTCAGCGAGATGACCAATTCTTATGAGCTGCTTCTGCCCAGCCTGTTTGTCTGTTCCATATGCTATGTTACTTCGCGGCGCTGGGGTATTTATCACAGGCAGGTTAAAAACCGGGTGGAGTCTCCCGCCCACGCAGGCGAGTTCATGGTGGATGTTCTTCAGCTGATAAAAGTTCGCGATCTTATGCCGCTGGTGCGCAAGGTTCAGTCCATACCCGAGGACATGCCTTTTCAGGAGTTCAAGCTTTTTTTTTCAAGGACAAAGCAGCATTATTTCCCGGTAATGAACGAAGATGACAGGATGGTAGGCATTTTTTCCAGCACGGATGTGAGAAGCGTGCTTTTTGCTCCCGAAATAGAACAACTGGTTGTGATGCGAGACATTGCAACCACTGACGTGGTTTCCACAACGGCATCCGAGGATTTAAACACGGTGCTCCAGAAAATGACCACCAAGAATATTGACAGCCTGCCCGTGGTTTCAGAAGATGACGAGCGGGTGCTTCTGGGCATGTTAAACCGCCGGGACCTGATTGCATTCTACAACCGTCAGATTCAGCGCTTAAAGTCCGGCGAATTCAGTACGCAAACCGGCTGACCGGGTATAGTGTAGATCCAGAAATGAGGCAATTTGTTTGCGTTCAAGGAAGGCAAAAATTTTAACCGCAGGAATACTTCAAGTATTTTGAGGATTAAAATTTGAGCCTGAAGCAGAAATCGGGCAAATTAGTCATTTCTGGATGGGCGCTGATATTTAACCGATACCAGAAACAGCCCCTGGGGCGG
>JAGXLE010000225.1 GCA_018334855.1 Desulfobacterales bacterium
CCGGAATTCAAGCAGATGGCATCAGGATAACCAAGTATTTTGCGAAGCCTGTGAAGGGTGGTCCTGAAATTGCCCCGGGCGAGATCCCCGTCTGCATCCGGCCAGAGAAAATCTGAAATTCTGTTTATGCTGACCTCATGGCCACCGAGTGAAATAATCGCCTTTAGAAGAACTATCGGTTTTTCCTGAACTTTTTCATCAAGTGATATCGGCTTTCCGTCAACGATTAGTAAAAATCTGCCTAAGGCGAATACTTTCAATGGCCAGGGAAATTTCTCAACAGCCAGGGGTGGACATTCGGGCACCAGCCTTCGGCATCTGACAAGGTGCTGCACATAATCGACTTCAATATTTTCCTCAAGCGCCTTCAGGCAAAGCCTCGTCATGGCATCGGACCGCCAGAACCAGGTCGTCACATACTGGTTCGCTTTACCAATCGCCATTGCCTTTTGCAGCAAATTGCGGCCAGCGGTTTCATCTCCGGCACCAAGGGCAAATTCAGCCTGTGTCAGATAACAGCCAAAGGCAATCTGGTGGTATTCTACCCGATTGGAGATCAACAGCGCCTTTTCAAGGTGTTTCGAAGCTTCAGCCCGCTTGCCGGATGCGTGCAATGCAATGGCCATCCCCTGATGCCATACGGCATCCGTCATGGGCATGCCCGACTCTGCAACATATCCCCTGGCAGACTCGCCCTGGAGAAGTGCCCTTGGAAAGTCCTTATCCAGAAGCGCTTCCCACATCTTTAATATTCTGAAATAAATAAAAATCCAATCAAAAGAATGGGCATATCCGGCCATGTTGACAAGATGATTGTCGGCACTGTCAATATCTCCAGCGGACAGGGCACCGGCAGCGCCATGGCCCAGCACAATAGGGGATGTAAGATGAATTCCGGTTGCTGAGGCCAGATCCAGGGATTCGGCAACCAATTTGCTGCATTCTTCAGAGTTGTTGTCTAAAAAATGGTAAAAGGCTTGCAGGTTCTTCAAGCCGAGAAGCAAATAAGGGACAATATTCCGGGACTGGACAACCTCCCGATACATTTCAATAAAATGTCCGGCCTCGGCCAGGTTGCCCGAGAAAAGCCTATGCCAGGCCAATGCTACAATCACACGGAGCTTAATCTCTTCGGCAATATTTTCCTTAAGTATTGACCGGCCTCTTTTTTCCCAGGTTTTAAACTCCGGGTGATCCGGATGTCTGAAAGTCAGGGAAAAAAGTGCGGTGGCCGTGAGTTTTCCCCGGACCTCCGCAGAAGGCAATGCTTCATATTCACTGGAAAGCCGGGTTACCTTCGGAATCCACTGGTCAATGGGTTTAAAGCTGTCTAAGGCAAATGTTATCGAATCCAGGATCCCGCATAAAGAAAGACATATCCCGGCGGTATCCTCCTGCTTTTCAAAAAGGGAGAATGCTTTCTCAAAAAGCTCCCTGCCCTCGTCCGGATCAAAGCGATGGCGGCAAACACCCAGCCAATAGACCGCATAGGGATGTTCGTAAAAAACATCCTCCGGAAGGCGCCGCAGCCATTGTTCCAAGGTCTGGTTGCGCCCCTGAATTACCAGCATTTGCGACTGGCTCAGGATTAACCGAATCACCTCATGCGGGCTGCCGGATTCAAAAAACAACTCAATGGCGAGCTCTGTCTGCCCCTCGGCTTCCAGCAGCCGTGCAGCCGACTGCTTAAGCCTTGTCATATGCCCGCCGGTAAAGGTCTGCGCCGCCTGTCTCTGCAAATATTCCCTGAACAAGGGATGATATTGATATTTCATCTCCCTGCCGGGATATCTTTCCGTAAACCAGTGGTTTTGCCTGATTCTTTCCAGAATCTGCTCTGCATTTTCCGAACCGGTAAGCTTTTGCGCCATTGCAGCGCTAATGGCTGGTAAAACCGAAGTGCTGAGCAAAAGCTCCCGGGTCTCTTTATCTGCCTTGTCAAATATCTCGCTGGTAAAATAATCCGATACTTCGCTGATGTTGAATTGGGTGAAAGCTCCGAAATCAATGACTTCGGTCTCTGCCCGCTTTAAAAAAAGGAGCAGACCGGCCAACCAGCCGTCAACCTTGTCATGCAGCGAATCGATAACCGCCTCAGATGGCGGGTTGCTGCTCAATAACCGGACCAGGTCCCTGGTTTCCTGGGGGTGCAGCCGAAGCGCCGGCCCTCCGATCTCGGCGAGGAGATTGCTTGCCATGGCCCTTGCCAGGATCGGGGGTGGTTTCGTTCGGCTTAAAATAATGAGGTTTATGCCTTCAGGGATCACTGACAGGGCGTTTTGTATCACCTCGTGCAGCAGACATTCAGCCGGGGCTTCCTGATAGTTGTCCAGCACCACAACACCCGGTTTCTCCAATCGGTCAAACAGTTTTTCGAAAAATCGTCGGGTGAAAGTGGAAATCCCGAGTGCGTATTCCGGAGTCAGAAGGGGGAGCTCTTTTTCCTCGCGGGCAAGCCCTTTGCCTGCCACTCCCAGGTAATAGAAAAATGCGGCGATGTCTGCGTCGCCTTCATCGATTTGATACCAGAGACAGGGAAGCTGGTTTTCCTCTATGTATCCGGCTATAAAGGTTGTCTTACCTGATCCGCCCGGCCCGCATATCCACGTGCCCTGACAGGCGCGGGTTTCATCGAGCAGATGAAACAGTCTCCGGCGCTGCAGAACTTTCTGCACACGGGGCCTGCTGATCTTTGCCAAAGACACCGGGGCATCGGGCCGGCTCCATAAGAAATCTTTTTGAAGGCTGCCTGGAGTCATCCGGAAGCAATAAGCATTAGAGATGATTGAAGGACTGGTTATTCACTTTGCTTCTGCGGTTAAATTAAATATCATGAATAGATTCAGGTGTCAACATGTCAATGACAAATTGTCAGTAACACATAATATGTCCGGTCTTGTAGCACATAATCTGGAAGCTGATTTCCGCGAATCGGTTCAGTTCGGCAATGGTTAACCCATACTTGAATGAACGCTTGAAAAAGCTTCTTCTTGATATAATTTTTTCATGGCTTTTCTTCCTTTCTTTTCCTTTTCAGTTTAAGGTTTATATCTTACCGCCTTACAGCGGCAGCCCCAGCCAGGCAAACACACCGCACATCTTCAATCCCATGTAGAACATCACAATGACAAAGAGATACCTGAGCTGCTTTGCGGGCAGCAGGTGAGCGGCCCTGGCCCCGACAAAAGCCATAGGGATGCTGCACCCGGCCAGCAGAATCCATTGCAGCCAGTTGACATAGCCGGTGGAATACGGAGGTAGCCCTGCAATACCGA
>JAGXLE010000226.1 GCA_018334855.1 Desulfobacterales bacterium
CGGCCGGGTTTCAAGCACTTCCAGGCGGCCGGGCCAGCTCACGTTTTCCAGGCCCTGTTTTACGGCGTCAAGAGGCAGTGAAACCCCCTGCCTACTCAGTATTTCGCATGCGGCCAGCACGAGCGCGGCATTGTCTAACTGGTGGATGCCGCGCAGCGAAGAGCGCATATCGGTCCACTTGTGATCCATGCCCAGGTAGGTAAAACCCAAGTCTGACTGCGCGCCTCTTTTTCGTCTTACCCGGAAATCCCTGCCGCGCATGAAAAGCGGGGCACCCTTTTCATCAGCCGTGTTTTGGATCACTTCCGCGGCAGATTTCTGGTGCACACCGGTTATCGCGGCAGTGTCCGGCTTTATGATGCCGGCTTTTTCCGCTGCAACCTGCGCAATGGTGTTTCCCAGATAATACCTGTGTTCAAGCGAAATGTTTGAGATAATGCACAGCTTGGGCGACAAGATATTGGTCGCATCCAGCCGTCCGCCCATGCCGGTTTCGATCACCGCCCAGTCGGCGCCCTGCCTGGCAAACCAGTACAGGGCCATTGCCGTGGAATACTCGAAAAAAGTGGGCTCCCGTTCATTCGGGGCCGCCTTTTTTACGGCCCTGTAGGCCTCGACCACGCCCTTATCTGATATGTGGCGGTTGTTTATGCAGATTCTTTCATTGAAACGGACCAGGTGAGGGGAGGTATAGAGCCCGACCCGCATGCCGGCGCAATGCAGTATTGCGGCAAGGGCCGAAGCTATGGAGCCTTTGCCGTTGGTGCCTGCCACGTGAATGCAGGAAAAGTTTTTTTCAGGGCGTCCCAGGCCTTCGAGCATGCTGTCTATTATATCAAGGCCGAGCTTGATGCCGAACCTGCGCATGGAAAACATTTCGGCCAGGCATCTGTCATAGGCGCTTTGTGTCATGGCTGTGTTCCGCTGCTGTGATGTTGCATAAAAAACCCGGCGGGCAATCAGAGCCGGCCGGGTCCTTTAATCGATATTGCGCTTTTGCCTGCAATCTTGCAGTGCATCAGGATCTTCGGGATCGCATGCGTTTCTTGGATTCGGCGATCCGTTGGCGCCGCAGGGCTTCACGTCTTTTGCGGCGTCTGTATTCGCTTGGTTTCTCATAGTTTTTCTTGAGCCTCAACCGCTTGAACATACCGTCATTCTGGATCTTTTTCTTGAGAACGCGCATTGCCTTTTCAAGGTCGTTGTCTTCAACTTTGACCGCGATTTCCTTCAAATATTTCAACCCCCTTTACAAAAAGATTTAGTTACCTTGGATATTAAGAATTCATGTAAAAATGTCAATAATTTGAAATCCTGCGCCCTGCAGGCCGGCAAAACCGTACTTTTCATGTGAGAAGCTACTCGGGAAGTTTGGAAACCAGCTCGTCAGCGACTTCCTTTACGCTGTTTTTGCCGTCAAGAGTGATATACCACATATTGGGATCTTTTTGCGCCACATCCCGGAAATAATAGGCTGCCGCCAGGGTTCCCTCTTCGGTATCATAGTAAATATCATGGCGCTTGTCTATTGCCGCCTCGTCCTGATCGTCGGAGCGGGTCTGCAGTTCACCGCCGCAAACTCTGCATTTGTCTCCGTCAGGCTTGATGGCGTCAATAAAAATATTGTTTGGATGATTGTTGTCATTTACGCACAAACGACGGCCCATGATCCGGTTTTTGGCAATCTCGCGGTCCAGTTCGATCTCAACCACGATATCAAGATTCATGCCCTCGTTTTTTAAGGCCTCGTGGAGCTTTACCGCCTGGTTCTTGTTTCTTGGAAAACCGTCGAGCAGCCAGCCGTTTTTGCAGTCATCTTCCTTTAACCGGTCCAAAATCATCGGTATTGTAATGTCGTCTGGCACCAGTTCGCCCTTGTCGATATATGATTTGGCCTGTTTTCCCAGTTCGGTGCCGCCCTTGATGTTTTCCCGGAAAATGGCCCCGGATTCGATATGAGGAGTGTTGAATTTTTCCTTTAAAATCGCTCCCTGGGTCCCCTTGCCGCTTCCGTTGGGCCCGAAAAACAAAATGTTCATAGCCAGCTTCTCCTTTTGCCAGAGGTTAATATCAAACCGAAATTCAATATACAGGTATTGATTTGCAAAATTTATTTACATATAAAATTGAAATTACAATGTCAAGCATAGAAAAATGGGGACAGATCTATTTTTTATTTCCAAAATAGATCTGTCCCCTTTTTTTAAGCAGCCGCCTTGTGAAATCAAGAGCCTGCCGGCGGGTTTGTAAAGTTCCTGCAAGGCGCATTTTCTCTATACGCCCTAGGATGCGGGAAAATTGGGGCGAAGGCGTTAAGCCGAAATTTTCTATGAGATCGTTTCCCGTGATCAGCGGGGGCTGCTGCGAGGCGGGCAGATGTTTGTTTAAGAATTCGTCTGCGAGTTTTTCCGTAAATTTCGTGAATCCGTTATTCGTGCTGCTTTTTTTGCCGGCCTTGTCTGCCGCGGCCAGTATGAGCAGATCCATGGTCCAGGGGGCGGTTTTTAAAAAAAATCTGCTTACGGTTTCCGGCTTCAGTTTTCCGCGCTTGCGGAGAAGATATAAAAAAAGCGGCCTCAGGTGATTTTTTACCAGAAATGCCACGTAACGGTTTTCAGCATTTGAAAACCGCAGTCTGCGGTTTATTTCACCGGTTATTTTTGCACCCGCCGTCTCATGATTGTAAAAATGGATGCCTCCGTTTTTGTCAACACTCCGGGTCAGAGGCTTGCCCGTATCATGGAGAAGAGCTGCGTGCTTGACAAGTCCCGGGCCGCCGGGGCCTGCAAGCAGATCAGTATTTTTGCGGTCTTTGAGCAGTGCGGGCTTGTTTTGGTGAAGCATTTGTTCTATCGCCTCGTAGACCTTCATGGTATGTTCAAACGCGTCAAACCGGTGATGCCTGTTCTGTGTGCATCCCCTGAGGTTTTTGATTTCAGGAAAAATTTTTTCAAGCAGCCCTGTCCGGGCCATGGATTCGAGTACGGGGGCGGAAGCAGGGCTGTTTAGAAGCATGAGCCATTCCTCCCGGATTCGTTCTCCGGCTGCACTGGTGATTTTTTCGGTGCGAAGGGAGATGGCTTCCAATGTGTCAGGATCTATTGAAAAACCAAGAACAGCAGCCATTCGGAAGGCCCGGAGGAGTCTTATCGGATCGGAATCAAATGATTCAGGCGAGACCATCCTGACCAGCCGGGCCGAAAGGTCTTTTCGGCCGCCGGCCGGGTCGATTAATTCGCCGTTTGCAGAGTTTACGGCCATGGCGTTTA
>JAGXLE010000227.1 GCA_018334855.1 Desulfobacterales bacterium
GGATGCTGTGGGAGATTCCGACGCGCTGGACAAACTTATGCAGCAAGCCATGAACACACAATGACAACCGGATTTTTGAAATAGAAATGGATGTTATCCTTTAAAATAAATTGCTTTTAAAAATCTGAAACGCTCAATTTAGGGCAAACAAAGGAGGAGATCATTATGGCAAAACAATATCGCATGAAGGCAAGATGTCCCCAGTGCGGCTGCAGTGCGGTCATGCACCTGAGCCGCGAGGAAATTCAGGAGCGCTTCGGAAACGTGCCAAATGCGGAACTGGAGTGTTCCGAATGCATGGCCAAATATGAAGTAGCCATGAAAGATGCCTGCCCGGAATGGGACAAGGAGTGCCGGCAGATGAAGTAGCCTGACTTACTCAGGTTTTTTTAATCATCAATGAGTTTAAAAAAAGGACTGATGATATGGATTTCAGGCAAGTTATTGAAAACAGGAGGGCTGTAAATTTTTTCGACACCGAAAAGGATGTCTCAGAGGATCAGCTCAGACAGATCCTCGAGACTGCCGCAAGGGCGCCGTCGAGTTTTAACCTTCAGCCCTGGAGCCTGATGGTGCTTCGCGACAAAGAGGAAAAGCTGAGGCTGCAGAAGCATGCCTGGGATCAGCCCAAGGTCAGCGAAGCACCGGTTACGATGATTATACTTGCTGACATGGACGGCTGGCAGGCGGGTCACCGGTTTGTGGAAAAAAATTTTGACTCCCTGGTGGAAACAGGTATGATGTCTGAAGGCCAGCGGGACTGGTTCCACAACGCTTGCAAAAACCTCTACGGTGCAAGCATGGAAAGGCAGATGGCATTTGCATGCAAAAATACAGGTTTTTTTGCCATGGCCCTGATGCTGGCGGCGAAAGACCTGGGGATCGATACCCATCCCATGGACGGCTTTGATATCGACGGGGTTAAAAAGGAATTCAATATACCGGAGAATTACTGGATTCCGCTGCTGCTGTCGGCCGGATATTTCCGGTCGGATAAAACCATGCTGCCGCCCAAGTGGCGCAAATCGTTTGATGAAATGGTTGTGCGGTTTGATTAATAAAACAATATAGATAAAAGGAGGCGGAAAATGGCCGAAACACCGGATGTCAAGGTATATGCACTAAGCACGTGCGGCCATTGCAAAAATGCCAAGAAACTGCTTGATGACTGCAATGTGGCCTATGATTCTGTTGAGGTTGATCTGCTAGAAGGTGAAGAGCGCCAGGCTGTTCTGGACGAGGTCAAGCAGCTCAATCCCAGGTGTTCATTTCCCACCATCAGAATCGGTGAGAAAGTAATCGTTGGAAACAAAGAGGACGAGATAAAGGAGGCTATAGGAATCTCATGAATGCCGAAGAACTTTATGAAAAGCTAAGGAGCGTCCAGGAACCGAAGGGATATTATTTCAACAAGGACAAAAATTATGTGATTTCCTTGTTAAACGGGCTTCTGGAAAACAAGGAGCGCTACGGGTACATGAGCTGCTCCTGCAGGCTTGCATCCGGCGATCGGGAAAACGACGCCGACATTATCTGTCCGTGCGATTACAGGGAGGCCGATGTCAGGGAATACGGAAGCTGCTACTGCCACCTTTATGTATCAAGGGAGTGGAACGAGGATAAGATCCCGCATGTGGTTGTCCCCGAACGGCGCCCGCCGGAAAAGATAAAATAATATTGATTTTTTAAAAAATCGCCAGTCTTAAATGATGCAGGATTTTCAGGGCAGACAAATACCTTTCAGAAATGCATTCTGGGTCGAGGAAGGCAGCCTTATGGCCGGGGAATACCCCCTTTCCTATAATGCGCAGGCTTCAGAGCAGCGCCTGAGGGAAATGTTTGAGATCGGGATCCGCAGGATTATAGATCTTACAGAACCAAGGGAAATACGCCGGCTTGGGCCGGGTCACCCGGGCTATTCAGAGCTGGTCGGCATAACCGCCGAAAGGATGGGAATAGAGGCGGTTTATACGTCCATGCCGGTGAAAGATTTTGATACTCCTCACAGAATCACCATGGTCAGGATACTTGACCTCATAGACGAGTCAGTGGCATCAGGCAACCCTGTCTACGTTCACTGTTGGGCCGGGATCGGGAGGACCGGAACCGTGGTGGGCGCCTGGCTGGTCAGACACGGACATCCGGCAGATATCACCCTTATTGATACGCTTCAGAAAATGCGCACGCACACAGACACGGCAATCATGGAATCCCCTCAGAGTATGGAGCAGCGTGATCTTATTCTTTCCTGGAGCCGGGAGGAATAATTTTACCGCTGCCCTCCCCGCCAGAAGAAAATCTCCTTGCATCGGTCTTATTAAGTTTTCTATAGTAAAAAATTTTCAACTCGTGCTCGATTCGGCTTTTTTGCGTATAACTTATCAGCAAGCAGAACAAGGGGGTTTACATGAGTCAACGTGTGGTGGTCATCGGTGCGGTTGCCGCCGGTTCCAAGGCGGCCTGCAGGTTCAAGCGCCTGCGCCAGGATGCAGAGGTGCTGCTGATTGACGCGGATGAATACATTTCTTACGGGGGCTGCGGCATTCCTTATTATATTTCCGGAGATGTCAGCGACGAAAAGGAGCTGCGTTCCACGAGCTTTCACATGGTTCGCGACGAGCAGTTCTTCCGGCAGGACAAGGGCGTGGAAGCCATGCCCGGCACCCGGGCCCTTTCCATTGACCGGAAAAACAAGACCGTGCGGATTCAAAAACGCGACGGCGGGCAAGCCGATCTTTCCTATGACAAGCTCATGCTTGCCACCGGGGCCTGGGCCAAGAAACTGCCCATTGCCGGAATGGACCTGAAAAACGTATTCAGCGTGGCCAGCCTGCAGCAGGCCATGGCCATCAAGGCGCAGATCACAACCGGGCAGATCGAAAAGGCGGTGATCATCGGCGCGGGGTTTATCGGCCTGGAGATGGCAGAAGCCCTTTCTGACATGTGGGAGATCGAAACTTCCGTGGTGGAGTATTGCGATCAGATCATGCCCGGCTTTGTCAGCAAAAAACTCTCCCAGATGGCCCAGCACCGGATGGAGGAAAACGGGGTCACCTTTTACCTGGGCGAATCCGTGGAAGCCATCGAGGGAGACGGGGCGGTCTCTGCGGTGAAAACCGGCAATCGCACGCTGGAGGCAGATCTGGTCATCTCGGCTGTGGGTATTGCGCCCAACGGCGACCTGGCCGAGGCAGCGGGCCTGGACGTGGCGCCCGGCGGTTTTATCGTGGTCAATGACCGGATGCAGACC
>JAGXLE010000228.1 GCA_018334855.1 Desulfobacterales bacterium
GGAGATCTGGACCCCCACATTCCGCAGTTTCCCACAAATTTTTCCGCCTGAGCCGCTCCAGCTCGGATTTGCCGTGATTCCTTCAGGCCTATGGTGGGGGCTTATTCTGGCTGTTGCCGCCACGGTAATTTTTATTCTCATATTCAAATTTTCCCGCATTGGGGTGGCCATGAGGGCCACAGCCAATGATCAGCAGGCGGCCCTTTCCATGGGTATCAGCGTGAGGGGTATCTTTGCCATGTCGTGGTGCTTTGGGGCTGCTGCCTCCATGATAGGCGGTATCGTAATAGGAAATATCAATGGAATCAGCGTCTATATGGGCGATGTCGGGCTGCAGGTACTGGCCGTGATAATCCTCGGGGGCCTCGACAGTATCGCCGGGGCGATCATCGGGGGCCTGATTGTAGGTATCCTGCAAAACCTCACCGGCCTCTACATAGACCCCCTGGTCGGGGGAGGCGCCAAAAACGTTGCTCCGTACTTCATCCTGGTTTTGATCCTGATGATCCGGCCTTATGGTCTTTTCGGCAAGCGTATAATAGAGAGGGTGTGATCTTATGAGGTGCGGGGATTTTAAAGAGACCTATGTCAAGGACGAAGAAATCTTCCAGTCTTTGTTCGTGAAATTCTGGCTGGGAGTTTTGTTTGTTTTTTTAATCATCTTTCCCTTTGTTGCCAACCAGTACCTGCTCTATATTGCCAATATGATCGGTTTTGCAGTCATCGGGGCCGTTGGCTTAAACCTGCTGACCGGTTTTACCGGTCAGATCTCGTTAGGGCATGCTGCCTTTATTGGTATCGGCGGCTATACCTCGGCAATCCTTGTTACCCGGCTAGGGTTTTCCTTCTGGTTGTCTATTCCATTTGCCGGATTGGTGGCTGCCGCCGCCGGACTGGTAATCGGCATCCCGTCCCTCCGGGTCAAGGGGCTGTATCTTTGTATCGCGACCCTGGCGGCGCAGTTTATCTTTGAATTCATTTTTGTCCACTGGGAATCCTTGACCAATGGGATCACCGGCATTAATGTCCCACCGCCGGCCATTGCGGGCTTTGAATTCAACACCGAAAAACGGTTTTACTGGATTACCCTTGTCGTTGTTATCCTTGCGGTCATTTATGCCAGAAATCTGGTGCGCTCCCGAATGGGTCGGGCGTTTATGGCAATCCGGGATCGGGATCTTTCAGCTGAAATTATAGGGATCAACCTCTTTCGGTACAAGCTCAGCGCTTTTGCCATCAGTTCCTTTTATGCCGGTGTTGTGGGGGCTCTTTGGATTTCCTACCTGAAGGTAATCACGCCAGAGCATTTTCCCCTGTTGCTGAGCATCGAGTACCTGGCCATGATCATTGTGGGGGGGTTGGGGAGTGTACTTGGTGCCATATTCGGGGGTATTTTCATGACCCTGGTGCCCGAGATCCTCTCTTTTCTCGCCGGGATCGTCAAGTCGATTCTGCCTGGCAGGGAGGCGATTTTCGAACCTTTGAAAAACGTAATTTTCGGCCTGCTGATCATATTGTTTTTGATCTTTGAACCCCGGGGGCTTGCGGAAATATGGAACCGGGTCAAGAGCTTTTTCAGGCTCTGGCCCTTTTCATACTGACGGATTGTTTCAATAGAGGCAATACAGGCTCTTTTTGCCGGCAAAAAGAGAAACTGCAAACAGTAAAGGGGGAGGATTGTCATGAAAAAAATTATCATTTTTTTGCTCAGTTGTGTCATGTGCCTTGGATTTACCGGCCTTGGCCAGGTCCTGGCAGCGGAAAATCCCACAATATGCGCGGTTCATCCTTTTACCGGCCGGTTCGCTTTTGCTGGCATCCATGGTGCTGACGGTATGAAAGACGCGATTGACATGTTCAACGAGAAAGGCGGGATCAATGGGGAAAAGATAGAATATCATTGGGAAGACGGGAAGTACAAAAATGATGTGGGGATTGCGGCATTCAAGAGGCTTTATGCCAAGCATAAACCCCAGGCGATGTACGGCCAGAGCACGGGCATGACAAAAGGGCTGGCACCGGAGATAAAGAACCGATACAAGGTTCTCTATAGTTCCTATTCATTTGCCGAGATGGCGGCCAGGCCCGAGGAGAATCCCTATTTGTTCATTGCCGGCCCCACCTACAGTGAAATGTTTAACGTGCTTCTCAAGTACATTGCCGAAAAAGATCCCGGGGCGAATATCGCCTTCTTTTACAGCGATACCGAATTCGGCAGAGAGCCGATCCCGGACGGCCGACGGATCTGTAAGGAATTGGGGCTTAACCTGGTTGCGGAAGAGGTCTCCAAGGTGGGGGGAGTTGATGTCACCACCCAGGTGCTGGATTTAAAGCGCAACAACGCAGAATACTGTATATTTCAGGGCTTTGTAACCAGCCCCATTACAACGGTGATGAAACAGGCCAAGGATTATGGGCTGGATTGTCAGTTCATGGGCACTTTCTGGTCCACGGAAAAACATCTTCTGGATCAGCTGGGTCCCATGGCTGATGAATACATAGGGGTGACAGCCTACTCCTATTATTATCAGGATGAAGTCCCCATGATTAAAAAGATCCGGAAATGGAACCAGGAGAATCACCCGGATAAGGCCGATTACCGGTCTCAGGCGTATATGCAAAATTTTATGGCGGGGCTTCTGTTTATCCGGGCGCTGGAGAACGCATATGAAATGGGGGGATTTACGCCCGAGAACTTGGTAAAAGGCTTTCAGTCCATCAAAAATTACGACGTGGGCGGACTTATGCCTCCTGTAACCGTTGAAAACAACAGCATCCCGGTGGGCAGAGTCGTCCGCGGCAATTCAGAAACAGGGCAATTCGACCCCATTTCGGACTGGATTCGGCTTGAATAACAGAATGTTTTAACACTCTGGCCCTGATTTCTTCCGAGACGGGGAGAAAAGATGAGCGAGTTTCTATGGAGAATCTGACACTTCCCGAGCTCCTGAGAAGAAACGCCCGGAAGTATGGCCGCAAAAAAGTGGCCATACGGGAAAAGGAGTTCGGTATCTGGCAGCCTGTTACCTGGCAGGGATATTATGAAAATGTCCGGGACTTTGCCCTGGGACTTCACCAGCTCGGCTTCGGAGTCGAGGACAAGCTCTCATACATGGGAGATAACCGGCCCGAGGGGCTTTACGCCGAGTTGGCAGTACAGGCTCTTCGAGGCTCGATCGTGGGCATATATCCTGACAGTCACCTGGAACAGGTCGAATATGTGGTCAATCATTCTGATTCGCGATTC
>JAGXLE010000016.1 GCA_018334855.1 Desulfobacterales bacterium
AGAAAGGAAATCCGTAAGCACCCTGGCTGATCGGCGGCGCGAAAAAGGAATTTCCTCGCTCCAGGAGCCTCTTTGCGCCTCAATTTCCGCTCGGAAACCCGCTTTTCCGCACCGCCGTCAGGGCAACGAAGTGCAATTTCGCAAGAGCGCAAAAAAAGGATTTCCGTGGGAGTCGATTTCTTCGCTTGTTTATCAAGTCGTGAATCTAAACGGACGCGAATGTATATATGAATGAATCAGGTCCTTCTATTATATCATGTGGCAATCAAGGTCAATCAGGATTTTCTACAATTTGCTGCAGCGTCCTCAGGGACGCTTTGAGATCCTTGTAAGAAAAGACTTCCAGGCAGACGGTGCCGGTAAACTGCGACAGGATGTTTGTTACGGCCGGCAGGTGGGCCTCGGGCAGCCGGTGAAGACCCACGTGCCCCCGACCGGAAATCACGTCCCCGTACAGGTGAAGGATGGAAATGCGGTCCTTGAAGCGGTAAAACGTCTTGGAAATGTCGTAGCCGAACTCGATCAAATGTCCGATATCCAGGCATACGGAAAGATCCAGGCGGCTGACCACGGACTCTATCCATTCAGGCGGAAAATCCAGGGTTTCGACAGAAACAAAACGGGGGGCGATCCCGGTGCGTTCCAGAAGCTGTTCTGCGGCGGCTTTCGTCCGCTTCTGCCATGCGTTTACCGAAGCCTTGTCTGAAAAATCTTCCTTATACGGCAAATGCAGCGTCCACGTTGTAGGGGCAAGGCTGCGGGCGCATTCCACGGTTCGGACAGTATATTCAAGGGCAAGGGCCCGGTTGTGTTTATCGGCATCCGTGATGCTCACGTCGATGGGCAGATGGACGTTGTAGGTGAGATCCCGGTCTTTTGAGATTTCGGCCAGCTCCCGGATTTCTTCTGCCGGCGGCAGGTCCTGGCCGGATCGGCTTTGAAACAGCACCAGTTCGATTTCGTCGATAAATGGTGCCAGCATGAGCGCATTGGGCAGAATATGATCCGGGTAAATAAACGAAGGGGCCGCCAGGGTAAAGTGAAATCGTCTTTTGTAAGATTCCGGCAGCGGCTCATACGATAATTTTTCCGGTTTGCGGGGTTCAGGGTCGGTCAAGGCGGTGGATTCCTTCCTTTGTGGCTGCATTTATTGCTTCATGGTATTCTTCTGCGGACAGGGGACGGGACAGCCCGGGGATTTCTGCGGCCCGGCCCATGGGGCGATACTGGGACATGACGTTTACGTACGTATCCGGCGAGATTTCTTCTGCAATAAAGCACATGGCTTGCCGGGTGCCGGCAAGATCTTCCGGCAGCACCAGGTGCCGTACCAGCAGTCCGGAAACCGCAAGCCCCTGGTCATCGATTACCAGGTCGCCCACCTGGCGGTGCATTTCCTTTAACGCAGCCATGGCGGTCTCCGGATAATCCGGGGCGTCGCAGGCGCGCCCGGCAATTTCGGTATCCGTGAATTTGAAATCCGGCATGTAAATGTCAAACACGCCTTCCAGAAGCTTCATAGTCTCTGGCCGGTCATAGCCCCCGGAGTTATAGACCAGCGGCAGACAGAGGCCGCCTTCAATGGCTTTTTCCAGCCCGGAAAGAATTTGGGGCACTACATGAGAGGGTGTGACAAAGTTGATGTTGTGGCATCCCCGGTCCTGAAGGGAAAGCATCATTTGGGCAAGCTGCTTGTCGTCCACGGCTTCGCCCCAGCCTTCATGGCTGATGTCAAAGTTCTGGCAGAAACAGCACATCAGGTTGCAGTATGTGACAAATATGGTACCCGAGCCGTTGCGACCCACCAGCGGGGATTCCTCGCCAAAATGGGGATGCGCGGCAGCCAACTTCATGTACCTGCCGGTCCGGCAGATCCCGGTCTCACCGGAAAGTCGATCCACGTGGCATTGCCTGGGGCACAGGGTGCAGTCGCCCAGGATATCATATGCCTGCCGGATTTTTTCCGTGAGTTCGCCCCGGCGGTGGGTTTGAATGTAACTCGGTGTATGCGCCCTGTTCATATCAATGCCCGGTTTCCATGTGTGCCAAAATGCTCACGGAGCGAAGAAATCGACTTCCAGGAAATTCCTTTTTCGCGCCGCCGATCAGCCAATGCGCTTACGGATTTGCTTTCTGCAAAAATACCGCCGGGATTTCCAATTCTGCCGCATCTACTGCGTCAGATGCAGCCTCGCATAGTCCACTATAGCTCGTCTGCATCTTCCTTGTATCTGCGACAAACTTGAAAATCGCTCAATTTAGGTTTTTACGAAACCGCTAAAGCTTAAAAATAAATACCGCCCGGGCGGGTGTCAATGATAATTGCAGGGCCTGATTTTGACCTAAATTGAGGTTTGAATAAAACGGATATTTTGGTTGCCATTGTGCGAATCCGTTTGTTATTAATAGGCGTTAAAAAACCGGAACAAAAGGGTGAAAATGACAAGCATTGCAGCTATATACGGCAGCCCCCGGCGCCGCGGAAATACCGCAACACTGCTTTCACAAGCAGTTGCCGGGGCGCGGGAAAGCGGCGCCCGGGTTGAGGAGATCGTTCTTCGCGACTGCAACATATCGCCGTGCCTTGAGATTTACGGATGCAAGCAGGACGGCGAGTGCGTTATAAAGGATGACTTCCAGGGGGTGCGCGATTCCATTTTACATGCGGACGGGGTGATGCTTGCCACCCCTATTTTTTTCTATACAGTGAGCGCACATGTGAAAATGTTCATGGATAGATGTCAGTCACTGTGGGTCAGGAAATACTGGGTAGAAGGGGCCGCACAGGGCAAACAGAAACCGCATCGAAAAGGACTGCTGATTTCGGTGGGCGCAACCAGGGGTAAACGCCTGTTTGACGGGACGCTTCTTACAGTGAAGTATTTTTTCGATGTTCTTGACGCCTCGCTGTGGGATTCATTGTTGTACCGGGGGCTTGATTTTGAAGGTGATGTTCTCAAATTTTCCGAATACCTGGAGCAGGCGCGCAATGCCGGGCGCGGGCTTGCCGAGGCATGCAAATGACAGGGGCGAGCGAATTGACAGTATGGGCTATCGAAGTTATATATAAAAAAGAATGGGTGATGGAGTGCAGCTTTCCGTTTTTATAGCAACAAAGGCATAAGGAGGCCGAATGAAGATTCCGAAAGGGCGCTCGGTTGACAAAATAGTTGAAGAGCAGATCCACCAATGGCAGATGTCTAAGGAGACGGCAAAAAAACAGACCCCCCAGAAGCCGTCAGTAATCACCGTATCCCGGCAGCCGGGCAGCAGGGGAAACGAGATAGCGGGAAAACTTGCAAAGGATCTGGGATACGACCTGTTTGACCGTGAAATTATTCAGCAGATGGCAGATGATACCAATGTCAGCAGCCGTGTGCTTGAAACACTAGATGAAAAGGGGCTCAATCTTCTCGAAGACGTGATTGCCACAGTTGTTGAACAGCGGCACCTGTGGCCGGATCAGTATATGAAGCATCTGATGAAGATCATCGGCACCATCGGCAGGCACGGGAAAGCTGTTATTGTGGGACGCGGAGCCACATTTATCATTCCCCCGGAGGAAAACATCCGGCTTCGCTTTATTGCTTCAATGGAAAACCGTATTAAACATATTGCAGAGCAGTTAAATGTCTCCTCGGATGAGGCCCGAAGGCAGATATATAAAGTGGAGGCCCAGCGCCGGTCTTTTACTCGCCGCTATTTTTATACGGCAATTGATGAGCCCACTCATTATGACCTGATAATCAACACCGATTATGTCGGAGATGATCATGCGGCATCCATGGTAAAGACACTGCTCGATAAGGGCTTTAAGTCCGGGGTTTCGCGTTAAAAGCCTTGATGGCTACAGATGTGCTGCGGCGGCTAAAAGAAGCATAGCTTCCGTGATCTCGCACATGGCACCGAGCATGTCTCCGGTTATCCCGCCCATACGTTTGCGGTAAAAAAAGATCAGTGCGGCGCAGGTTATCAAAAATACTGCATTGATCACCAGGCTGCGCCATCCAGAAAGCAGGGAAAGCAGAACGCAGAGATATAGCCCCCAGAACTCTTTGGATTTAAGTTTTTCTCCGAAAAGATCCGAGCCGGTTCCCCCCTCCGGCCGGAGATAAGGCAGATAACGGATTGCCGGAAGCATGGCGGATCTGGCATAGGCGGGGATGACAAGCAGTATCAGAAAGCGGCTCCAGCCGTCTTCCCCGTATTGGGGCATGGAGGTAAATGCTCCGTATTTAATCAGCAAAAGGCAAACCAGAGCTGCAGCACCCATAACACCTATCCTGCTGTCTTTCATTATGGCCAGGGCAGCGTTTTTGTCCTTGTGTGCGAACAGGCCGTCTGCCGTATCAGCAAGTCCGTCCAGGTGCAAAGCGCCGGTAAGAGCAGCCAGAACTATTACGTCTATGGCCCCGACTACAGGTTGTGCAAAGATCCTGGCAGCAGCCGCATCTGCCGATGCCAGGATCAGCCCGAGAATAAGCCCCACGGCCGGAAAAAAAGGAATCATACCCCTTGGGTGGTAGGAGTCTGCCCTGCCTGCTGGCAAAACAGTGATAAAACGCAGGGCCGCGGAAAAGTGGGCAGGATATTGACGCAGGGATGCCATCAGACTTATCGCTGCCCGGTTATAGTTACGGTAACGGTGCGTTTTCTGGCCCTGTTGTCATGATTGACAGCCACTACCTGCTGCCAGGTGCCGCGCAGCATTTTGCCGTCACGTAACTGCATGCAGATGGAAGGACCGATAATGGCGGCCTGAACAATGTTTTCTGAAAATATTTCCATGTTCATGGTCCTTTTTTCCCGTTTAAAATTAAACTACAGGCCTGCAGATCATTAAACCAGTAGCACAACTGCCTGAAATAATCAATTTCAATACCTGATTGCCGAGAGGGCAATAATGGTTATTTTGATTTTCGGGTCACGTGGACCTGGCAGCATGTCTAAAAGATCCTTGACTGTTTCGGGCAGGTGGCCTAAATATTTTTAATAATCAAAATTTGATAGGTTCGTTAAAAGTCAATTTTTTAGATGGCAAAGTAAAAAGTTCAAGATCAAGGCGCGCAAATCCCGAGGAATGCAGCGCAACGCAGATATTGGACTTTTTACAAAGCCATCAAAATTTAACGGAAAGGATTTATTGGATGGCATTTTCAATTGCGCTGGCCGGCAAGGGAGGGACAGGAAAGACAACCGTTGCAGGCCTGCTTATTAAATATTTGATAAAAACCGGCCGCAAACCGGTTTTGGCAGTTGATGCTGATTCTAACGCCAATTTAAACGAGGTGCTCGGCCTGGAAGTATCAGACACCCTGGGGCAGGCAAGAGAGGACATGAAAAAGGGCAATGTGCCCAGCGGCATGACCAAGGATGTATTTATCTCGATGCGGCTGGAAGAGGCGGTCATGGAATCAGGAGACTACGACCTGGTGGTGATGGGGCAGCCGGAAGGCGCAGGCTGCTATTGTGCCGCAAATAATCTGCTGAGCAATTTCCTGGACCGTCTGCAGGAGAATTATCCCTACATTGTAATGGACAACGAGGCCGGCATGGAGCATATCAGTCGGATGACCACCCATAACGTCGATGCTCTGATGATCGTAACTGATGCATCCCGCCGCGGCCTGCAGGCCGCTATTCGGATTCACGAACTGGCCGGCAGTCTCAGCGTGGGGGTGGGTAAAAGCTATATCATTATAAATCAGGTCAAGTCGGGTGCTCCCCAGTCGGCCCTGGACATGATAAGAGAGGCGGGTGTGGAACTCGGAGGAGTTATTCCGGAAGATGATACAGTTTATGACTATGACTTCAAGGGTGAACCCATGATAAATCTGCCTGAGGACAACCCTGTGGTTCGGGCCGCATTTGATATATTTGAAAAAATTCTGGAGACCGAAACTGCAAAAGCCGGTGAGCATACCGTATAAAGAACTCTATATTTATTACGTAAAGGGGGTAGTTCGGACCAGGGATACGCAGGACCTGTCTGACGGTTTTTTTATCGGAAACTGGCAGGAAGAAGACTCGGCGTTTCTGTTTTTTACCCGGCCCGCCCAAGACCGGGTAGCCGAACTGGTCAGCCGGAATCCGGGCCTGGAACTGGTAGACAGCTACAGCATGTCATACTCGGACTGGCACGGCGGCGAGATCCGGCCGTTTTCCGCGGGGCGGTTTTATGTGGCTCCGCCCTGGGAGTACGGGGAACCGAAAGACGGCAGCATTCCTGTTCTGCTCGATCCGGGTGTGGTCTTTGGTGCCGGGACGCATCCCACAACCCGCTCCTGCCTTGAAGCAGTGGAGATCGCCTGTGATATGGGGGGCCCGGATTCAGCGATTGATCTGGGCACGGGTACGGGGCTGCTGGGTCTGGCAGCGGCCGGGCTGGGATGCCGGAGGGTTCTGGCAGTGGACAATAACTTTTTGGCGGTTGATACGGCGCGGAGAAATATATTAAACAACCGGCTTGACGGCCGGGTTCTGGCGGTTGTGGCCGATGCCGGTGCTCTTGTTGATTGCCGGGCGGATTTGCTGATAGCAAATATTCATTTCGATGTTATGCGCCGGCTTATAGCCAGCCCGGCGTTTTACGAAAAAAAATGGTTCGTGCTTTCCGGGCTGCTGCGCAGCCAGGCCCGGAAAGTCGAGGAATTGATATATTACGGACCGGGCCGGATTCTGCAGCGTTGGATAAGCGAGGGGGTCTGGTATACGTTTCTGGGAACCTGCTGCGTTTAAGCCTTGTAAAGGGGCATAAATGTATATCAAGTGCTGGGGCTCACGGGGATCGATTCCGGTCTCGGGCAGCGAGTTTCAAAAATACGGCGGTGATACAACCTGCCTGGAAATACGCACCCGGAGCGATGACCTGATAATAGTGGATGCCGGAACCGGCATCCGTAGGCTGGGCAATCAGCTGATTCGTGAAAACAGGAATGTTTACAATTTCATTTTCACGCACTCCCATTGGGATCATCTGATGGGATTTCCTTTTTTCAAGCCCCTTTATTACGAAAACTCTCAGATTCTGATGTATCGGTGCCCGTTTCCGGGCAAGTATGTGGAAACCATAGTTACCAAGCTGATGCGCCCCCCGCATTTCCCGGTAAGGTACTCGGATTTGACAGCAAATGTTACCTACCGCGAGGGCTGCCCTGACAGGTTTGAGATAGGCTCGGTTACAATTACCCCGATAGCATTGAGCCATCCCAACGGGGGGTGCGGCTACAAGTTCCGGGAAGACGGCAAAACGTTTGTTTTTCTGACAGACAATGAGCTTGGTTTTATCCATCCCGGAGGGTGTGCTTATAAAGATTACGCGGCATTCTGCAAAGGAGCGGATCTGCTGATTCATGACGCTGAATTTCTGCCGGAGGAATACGAGCAGAGCATCGAATGGGGGCATTCCTCTTGCATGGATACCCTGGACTTGGCCATTGACGCGGGGGTGGAAAGGCTCGGGCTGTTTCACCTGAACCAGGACCGTACTGATGAGGACATGGACCGGATGCTGGACAGATGCAGAAATTTTTTGTCTGATAACGGCGGAAAAACCGAATGTTTTGCCGTGGGCCGCGACATGGTGTTTGAATTGTAATTCAACGGGGCATATGAAGGAATAAGCCCCAAAAAACGCACGAGACCTGCTTTTTTTATCTGCATGTAAATGGATCAGGGCCAAATGACGGAGAAAAACGCCGGATGGGTGGTTGATGTATCTATGGACCCGCCCTCTCTTGAGGATAATACCGCTGATGCAGACCGGCTGAAAAAGGCCCTGGCTGCAGAGCTGGGCGCAGAATCTGTGGCTGTGGATCTTTTTCTTTTAAAGCATCTGCCTTACCGCCTTCGTGATTGGAATTATGCATGCCGGTGCGTGGTTTTCCAGACCTGCGGCCGCTGGCAGCTCATTGATGTAATGGAACCTCAGGGAGGGCAGCTCGCAGCAGGTATTGCCGCGGATCTGGGCACCACCCGGGTGGTGCTGAAGCTGATCGATCTGGAAACCGGAGAGGTTCTTGCTCATTCGGCATTTGACAATCCCCAGAGCGATGTGGGCCCGGATATACTTGCCAGGATTCATTACACGGAAAACCCCGGAGGCATTCAGGAATTAAGCAGCCTGATAACCGACAGGCTTAACAGGGAGATTTCCGAACTGTGCGGACAGGCCGATGTTTCCGCCCGAAGTGTATACCTGATGGCGGTGGCGGGCAATACCGCCATGACCCACCTGTTTATGGGCCTGCCCTCCCGGTGGATCATACGGGAGCCTTATATTCCGTGTGTCAACTTTCCGGGAGCCTTCAGGGCCGATGATCTGGGTATCGGGCTAAATGAGTGTGCAAGGATTTTTGTTTTTCCCAATTCAGGCAGCTATTTCGGCGGAGATTTGATTTCAGGGGCTTATTACGCGGGTTTTCATGAAAACGAAGAGATCTCCATACTTGTGGATGTGGGCACCAATGCCGAGGTGCTCCTGGGAAATCGCGACTGGCTGGTCGCATGTGCCGGTGCTGCCGGACCGGCGCTGGAAGGCGGGGTCTCCGAGATAGGCATGACAGCCAGTCCCGGGGTGATAGAGTCCGTGCGCATAGATCCGGAGTCGGGAAAATTCGATATCAGTACCATCAAAGACGAGCCCCCCAGGGGAATATGCGGTTCAGGAATGATCGATCTTGCGGCCCAGCTTTTTGCCGCCGGCATGATAGATATACGGGGGCGCTTGGTTCCCGGGGCATGCGGAAACCGTCTGAAGGAAGACGACGGAATGCGTCACCTGACAGTGGTTTTCGGAAAAGATTCAGCCACCGGCGAGGACCTGACCATCAGCCAGGCCGATCTTGACAGCCTGATTCGTTCCAAGGCGGCCATGTATACCATCATAGAAACCATAACCGGCTACGTAGGCATTTCCTTTGAGGATGTTTCTGTTTTTTACGTGGCAGGAACTTTCGGCTCCTTTATCAGGCCCCGTTCCGCCATTTCAATCGGCATGATCCCCGATCTGCCGGAGCAGACCTATCGCCCCCTTGGCAACAGTTCTCTTGAGGGAGCCGTGCGCCTTTTGTCTTCCCGGTCGGCAACTGCAGAGATTGAATCCATCCGGGACCGGATTACTTACCTGGAATTAAACGTAAACCAGGATTTCATGAACCGGTTCAGCGCGGCAAAATTTCTGCCTCATACTGATGCGGCAAAGTTTCCTTCTGTTTATCAGGCCGTGTAGATACCGCTGTTATGCTTTACTTTTTATCGTGGTCTCTCTGGGAGTTGTTTTTTTTGGACCGGGCCTTGCCGTGAGTGCCTCTCCAGATTTTGCCCCGCTTGGTTCTGCGGTCGCCTTTGCCCATTTTATGTGCTCCTTTTTAAAATTGTTGCCGGATTGGAAAATCCGGACATTTTACTCAAATTTGTGGTCCCAGTACAGACAGGGATGGAATTCATACCAAGCCAGCCCCTGCATTGAGGACCCCCTCGTACAGGGATTCATTATACCGGCTACAACGCAGGTGTCAACAATGTCATGAACCTCAATGGAAATTCCCCCTCCCTGTGCCACTGCCGACATCAGCCCCCCTTCGGCCATGCAGGACTTGGTATGAGGCTTCATCTGTTTTAAAAAAAGGATGGATTGTTCTATATGCTCGGGTGCATGATGCGACAGCACCTGGCGCACGGCTGTTTCCGCGTCTATGGTGCCGGTTTCCCTGGCGTTTTCAAAAAGTATCCTGGCGACATGCGGCATGAAAAACATTTCCTCAGGCGCAAACCGCAGTACCCGGTCTTCCCAGGAGCCTGTCTGCTGGGAGCGGACCGGAATCAGGATCCTTTCCTCAAAGGCCATGAGCAGACAATCGTGTTTTTCTTCATCTGACAGGGGAATTTGCTCTGTGTAGACATTTTCGGACCGGAGTGCGGCGTTTACAAGATGGGCCATTTTTTGGGCATCATCGGCGGCCAATTGTGCTGAAAGGGCTCCGGCAAGCCGATTGATCGGATCTTTATCGGTCTGCATAATTGGTACCTCCCTTATGTGGTTGCGGCATCCTCCCGGCGGTGCGGGTAAAGGCTCGGGTTGAGCTCATATAAGGGAGAATGCCTTTTGGCCGCAGCGGGTCCGGCGGCCAGCTTCGGGCTGATAATTCCGCCGCCCTTTAGTATCAGTATCAAAGAGCCCGTACGGTAATAAAACCCGGAATTTCTGCAGGCGGCGTTTATCTCCCCGGCAGAGACAACAAATCTTTCCGCCTGCCTGCCCAGCCTGAAAACCAGTTCGGGCATCTTTTCCCACTGCGGTTCTCCCATATCGTGGTACAGGTCGGCAACCGCTGTTTGAACATCCCAGGCTCCGCCTGCCCCGGCTTTTTGCACCAGATACCTGATAATGTTTGGCATCTCGTAAATTTCGCCAGGGCTAGTTACCAGCAGCCTGTGATCCCATTCCCCGCATGCTGCACATCGCCGCGGGATCAGCAATTTCCAGTCCCAGGCGGCTAATATCAGCTCCTGTGCATCCGATTCAGCCCTGTTTATTATGGAATCATAGGGAATTGAGGCGTGGATGCAGGCATCTGCAAGTACTGAAGCAAGGGGCTCTATCAGGGGCTCATCGCCGACCAGTTCCCTCAGCGCTTCAATCAGGGGATTTAAATGATAATAATTCATTCGATTTTATATTTAAATATTTTATTATCATATCTTTTATTATATTGCCATGCAAGTATAAATATTATGAATTATTTCAATAATATCCCGCTTTTTCTGCAGCGCATGAACTCGTCTTCGAAATTTTGGCTCAAAATCCCGATGCCCATCTTCGGGCAGAGATAAAGCAGGCGATGTCAAAAAGAGGATTCTGTCCGGCCATTATTTTCATAACTGTCCTCTTCCCCCTCTTCCGGAATCAGTCCCTGGGTCCGGGCGCGTTCATACCATTGTTTTCTGGCCCATTTGCGCATGTTGGGAATGGTGTCTGTTTCGTCAATTATTTCCGTTCCCAGAAGCGTTTCCAGGATGTCTTCCATGGTGACCAGGCCGGCCACTCCGCCGTATTCATCCACAACCAGGGCAATGTGTTCCCTTCGGTCCAAAAGCTGTTCAAAAAGGCGGAACAGGTTTACGGTTTCAGGCACCGCCAGAATATCGCGTCCCAGCTCTAAAACGGGCCTGCCGGTATCGTCTGTGGCAAGTGCAATCAGCAGATCGTCTTTTAGGATATAGGTGCGTATGTTTTTTTTGTCAGGTTCATACAGGGGTATCCGCGAGACATAAATTTCAGGATGATTTTTATATACTTCGCCTATGGGCATGTCTTCGGGAAGCGTAAACATCACTTTCCGCGGTGTCATGATATCGGATGCTCTGATTGAGCTGAAACGCATCAGGTTTTTTAAGATCCTGGACTCTTTTTCCAGAAACAGCCCTTCTTCAAATCCCAGGTCTGCCAGGGCCCGGATTTCTTCCCGGGTGACCGGTTTGATCTTTTTCCCCTTGTAGAAAATATAGGTGATAAGCTGGGAGAGCTGTACCAGCGGGTAAAGCACGGTAATCAGGCCGCGCATCAAATGGACGGTGGGCCGTGCCAGCGTCCGCCAGTAGAGTGCGCCTATGGTTTTTGGAATGATTTCCGAGAGTATCAGGATCAAAAAGGTGAGAACCGCCGAAGTCGCTCCCACGTACTGGCTTCCAAACACCGCTGCCGCCTGGGCCCCGACGCCGGCGGCGCCCACTGTATGTGCAATGGTGTTTAAGCTTAAAATAGCGGCAAGCGGCCTGTCTATATCGGTTTTAAGCCGGCGCAGGTGTTTTCCCGCTTTGGGGTGCACTTCCTCGAATGCCGCTGTAAAGCTCGGGGTGATAGACAGCAGCACCGATTCCAGGACCGAGCACAGAAAAGATACGCCCAGTGCCAGCATCAGGTAGAAAATCAGAAGAGTCATCTGTTGATATAATATTTCAGTTTTTTTTCAGAACAAACAGGTGTATGAATCTGGGGTCCAGGTCATTTGCGGAAATCGCCCCGTATTCATCTTCAATTTTTAAAAACAGGTTTTCCAGGGCCCGGCCAGCTTTTTCGGAAAGCTCCTGT
>JAGXLE010000229.1 GCA_018334855.1 Desulfobacterales bacterium
TGTTTCAGTTTTTTTAGTTTTTGATGATTTCTCAGCCTCCGGCTCCGGAGCTACGGGTTTCGCAGATATTGATTCTTCTGTTTTCAGGGTTTCCGGATTTTGTCTTGTAGCCGACAAAGCCGGCCACTGGGTGTATGCTGCCCCGGCAATCAGTGCAAGGAGCAGGACTGCGGCGGCTGAAAACACTGCTGCTTTCTGCCGTGTAAGCCCGGAAGAAGATCCTTTTTTAACGCCGGGCAGGCTTGCTGCAGCCCGGTCAACAATGGCGGGGGTTACCCTGCTCTGCCCCCCTACGAGCAGCAGTAGAAGTACGTGATGACAAAGGTTTATGATTTTTCTGGGATATCCCCGGCTGAGACGATAAATTCTGGCTGCCGCCCGCGGGGTGAATTTCGGGGCCGCGGCATTTTTCCGGCTGCTGCCGGCAGTGTTTAGGCGATACTGGATCAGCCGCGAGGTTTCCTTTCGGTCAAGCGGCTTTAAATGGTGGTAGAGCGCGGCCCGGTCTGCAAAATTGGGATGGTGGGCAAGCAGATCATCGATTTCGTTCTGGGCAAATATAACTATCTGCAGGAGTTTTTCCTCGTTTGTCTCGTAATTGAGCAGCTCTCTTAAAAATTCAATGCATCCCGGGGGCAGTTTCTGGCCTTCGTCAATGATCAGGACCGTTGTGTTGCCATTGTCAACGCCTGTTTCAAACAGATGGTTCTTGATCAGCTCCTTGTATTCGGCAACCGTGGTGCAGCAAAGGGCTTTGTCGCGGCCGGCAAGCATTTGGCTCACTGCGGCGGCAAAGTCCGCGGTCCGGTCAAAACCGGGATCGAGCACCATGTAGACTGAAATGTTTTCGTCATCTGACAGGGTTCGCACCAACTGTCTGCAGAGCGTGGTTTTGCCGGTGCCCACCTCGCCGCGCACGATGCACAGGCCCCGGCGCAGCCGGATTGCGATCTCGAGTTTTTGCAGGCATTCCGCGTGGCGGGTGGAGCGGAAGAAAAAATCAGGGTCCGGGGTGTTGGAAAACGGCTCCTTTTCAAGGTTGAAGAGTTTGTAATAGTCCATGTCCGCCCCCGGAATTTCTTATTTACTGGTTTTTGGCGTCCAGTATGGTCGGGGTGATAAAGATCAGGAATTCTTCCATTTCATTGCCTGTGTCAAGCTCTTTGAAAAGCCAGCCCAGAAAGGGCACTTTTTTCAGTCCGGGCACACCTTGATCTCTTTCGGTAACGGTTTGCTTTGACAGCCCGGAAATAACAATGGTTTCCCCGTTTTGCACCACCAGGTTGGTCTCTGTCTGCTTGGTCCGTATCAGCGGATTGCCGTCAACCGTCTGGGTAAAATCCACCTGGTCCTTTTTGACCTTGATCTCCATTTTCATGTGCCTGCCGTCGATGATATGAGGGGTGACCTCCAGGCGCAGCACCGCCTGTTCGAATTCCACTTCCGGGTTGCCTTCATCGTCCGTTGTTTCATAAGGGACTTTTTCACCGTGCTCTGTAAATGCCATCTGGTTGTCCATGGTGGTAATCGAAGGATTTGACAGGATATGGAGCTTGCCGTCTTTCTGCAGGGCCTGCAGATGGGCGTAAAGCACGTTTCCGCCGATGCGGCCGGCCACGGTTTCCAAGGAGATTCCATCAGAGCCCAGGAAGGATTCTTCCGGCTGTCGGGGCTGGCCGGCAATGCCGAAATCGTCAAATGAGCCCGATGAAGTGATATAGCGCCCGCTCCAGCGCATGCCAAGTTCCCTGGCGGTTTCCTGGGTAGCCTCCACTATGTTTGCCTCGATTAAGATCTGGGACCTTGGCTTGTCCAGGTGACTTATCATTTTCTTTATGCGTTTGAGCTCGTTTCTGCTGGCCTGTACTACTATCGAGTTGGTTTCCTTGTCCACAGCTATCTGGTCCGGGGACTTCTCCTTTTCGTCCTTGGCAAGAAAACGGGTCAGGAGATTGCTTAGCTTTTCTGCATCAGCGTAATTTATTTTGATTATCTGCTGGACAATCGGGCCGGCCCTTTGGGCGGCGGCTTTCTGGCGGCTTACCTGCTCCTGGAGGTTTGACATCTCCATTGCCTTTTTCAGATCCGCCATGCTTTTGATCCGGATGATGTCGCCCTCCCAGCTATAGGTTAGTCCCTCCGAGGCCAGGATGCTTTTAAATGCGTGGTTCCAGGGAACATTTTCTATGTTTACGCTCATGGTTCCGCTGACGGTTTCGTTTATTAAAATGTTCTGGTCGGCCGCTTTTGCCATGGCACGAAGCACCGTGGGCACTGGTGCTTGGCGCAGGTGAAGGGTCACTTTCTGTTCCGGCAGGGGTTTTTCCGGGGCAGGGGCGGCTGATTCCGGCTGTTCTCCTTCCAGGATTTCACTCATTTCAGTGGTTTCCTGTTTTTTGGCAGGCGGGGAATGCGGTTTTGATTTCTGCGCTTTTTCACTCCATTTTTCAGTGAAGTCACTCTGTTTTTTATCCGCAGTAGTTGCGCATCCGGCAAGGCAGAAAGCCGCCGCTGCCAGAAGTACAAGGACAAAGTAAAAGCCCTTTTTCCCCGATTTCTGCAAGCCGGTATTTTTATCAGGATTCATAGAAGAAAGTCTCCTGAACCTTCTTTCAGGTTCCTTTATTTTTATCGTTTTCGGCTGTTGAAACCCTGGTGGTTTTGTAAAAAGTCGATTTCCTCGCTCCGTGATCATTTTTTTCCCTAAAATGATCAAATGTCGCTCGAAAATGACTTTTTACGATTCTGTCAACATTAAACCGTATTTTTTATTCTTTATAAGGCACGGAAATCTTCTTTCCGTTTTTTGCCGATTTTATTATCACCCTGTCCGGGGAAATGCTTTGCACCACTGCTGTCCCCTGTTCAAGCTTCTGACCGGTCCGGTATTCCACGCCGTTTATAATGGCCATTTTCATGGAGCCGATCTCCAGGTAGCCGGTGTATTCAAGATTGATCTGCTTAGCTTTCTGCTTTGAATCCTTAGTTTCGGTGATTTTTTCCTCTTGCGGCAGCCTGTGGAAGGGGTCTTTCTCCCACGGCCTTGCGGAAAGATCCAGGATTTCGTTTTGAAGAGTGCTTAGCTCTGTTTGTTTTAGCCGGGTCTCTATATTTTGCGCCATCTGGCGGGCGGACTCTATGTCCGGACCGGATTTTTCCTGCCCGCCGCCTTTTTCCGGCGAGGCGACAAACAGCTCAAATCCCCCGTATGCCAGGGCGGCAATCAT
>JAGXLE010000230.1 GCA_018334855.1 Desulfobacterales bacterium
TCCTTTTTATAGCGTTGGGTTTTGTCAGTTTGTTGGCAGTTTGCCTTAATATCATCGAATCCGAGTTTTATTTTAAAATATATGAGCACTACTGTCCCATCGACTTTGAAAAAGCCAAAATATTGGATATAAGTGCTTGATTTTTATATATGCCATTTCTGATTAAAGCTGAAATCGATAACTCAGGGAAAAATCCTAAAACCCCGATATTAGGGGTACACAGCGTGTAGGCCTACATATCGATGGGACATGCATGATATATGAGTTTAAGTTCAACAGCAATATAGTTTTTCTGACAAGTGAGCGCTGGATTAATTGATCTATGCGGGTCAGGCACTCAAGTTTCTGTTTTCAGAAGTGATTTGATAAGGCCGGGGAGCTTAAAAGCCGAATCAGGAAACTGGCAAAATGGATATATGAGTCCAGGTATCCTGTTTTTTTTTACCGGGGCCGGAATAAGCACCGAATCCGGCATGTTCGATTACCGCGTTCCGGACGGGGTCTGGACGCGGCAGGAAAGCGATTCCACTCCTTTTGATTCCAGGGCCCCTCTCAGATTCACCGAACAGGTGGGAGAGGTTATGCACCGTACGGTAAAGCAGCTAAAAGGCCTTATTGCTTATTTTCTTTTGAATACTGCCTACTCATATTACCTGAAGCACATAGCTGTTGTGGATATTGTTTGCGTGGCTGTAAGCTATGTGCTGAGGGCCTTCGCCGGTGCTGTGGTTATTACGGTCTTTCCCTCTAACTGGTTGATTTTGATGACCTTTCTTCTTGCCTTATTTCTAGCTCTGGCCAAACGAAGAGATGACTTGCTACTTGCTCAATCCGGGAAAAACACAAGAAAATGTATCGAGCATTATAATTTTGAATTTATCTCCGGGGAAATGATGGTTATGGCCTCAGTGACCATTGTGAGCTATCTTTTATATACGGTTTCCCCTGAGGTTATTGCTAAACATGGAACGGATAATCTTTATTTCACCGTCTTTTGGGTCATACTGGGTTTTTTGCGTTATATGCAGCTGACATTTGTAGAGGAGAAAAGTGGATCGCCGACCCAGGTGGTTTTGCGAGACACTTTTCTGCAAACGGATAGTATTGCCAGGGTATGGGATAGAAGCAAATCGTCGGCCACCATCATAACTTGTTAGCGATAGAAAATACGACCAGCCCTACCTGAAAGCGCAGACGAATTTAAATCCGCACCCGGTGGAGCTCAAGCTGCGCACCCATACCTGAGGCTTCGCAAAAGCAAAACATTTAACGGAGAATTGTTTATCCCGTAACATATGAAGTTAAGACTTACAGTAGTTTCAGCTCAATTCCGGCCCGGTAATTTCGCCGAGCGCCATGCGGGCCAGATCCCCCAGGAAGATAAGCGGAAGGCCGTTATCTTCTGCAGTCTCTTTTAGAGCATGCATGCACATGGGGCACAGGCATACCATGGCCTTTGCCCCGGAGCTCCTGGCATCCTGTATATTGACCGCCATGTCAGGCCGGGGATCTCCCATGTCCATCATTGTTTTGACTCCGGCACAGCAAAGCGCGTTTTCTCTGTCATAGGTCCGATCCACCCTTTGCACACCGCACAGCTCAAACAATTCATCAATGAAATGTTCCTTTTCCGGGCTATGCCTGGAGGCGCACGGCCGCTGGTAGGCCACCGGCAGATTGAGCGACGTAATCTCATTGCGGTGCGAGGAAAGATATTCCACCAGGTATTCTGACAGATGCACCGGCCGAAACGGCACATCAATGCCGTATTCCGGTGCATACCGGACGAGCATGGCATAGCAGTCATCATGGAAACAGACAATTTCCCGCGCCCCTGTAGCCGCCAGCCTGTCCACAAATTCCCGGGCGTGCTTTTCCTGGATGCTCGGTGCACCCATGTGGGTGAACATGATCCAGCAGAAATACGGTTTGCCGCCGACTTTCGGAATATCATAGAGTCTGCCTTCAATCAGGTTGGCGTCTGTCTTGCCGAAAACGCAGGTGCTCATGATCCGCTCGGCATGCGGCGGCTCCCGCAGCTCTCCGGAAAAGGAAAACTGGACCTCGCTTTTTTCGATCTGCTGGGGTGGCACAATTTGAAATTTTTCCTGGAGCTCTGCAATCAGATCAAACGGGGAGGCATCCGTGGGGCAGTATTCATTGCAGGCATAACAGGTGATACATTGCTCAACCACAGGCGTCTTCTCCCCGTTAATCATTGCAGACATCCACTGAGCCGCCTGGTCCTGATCAGCCTCGATCCACTGGCATTTAACCAAACACTCTCCGCACAGGTCACACCGGTCTTTTTTAAACATTGGCTGGCTCCTTGTATGTGGCGCAAATCATTCTTGGTTTTTTGTCCCAAAACCGGGGTTTTATATTTTTTAACCTTTTAATAACGCTTTTCAAACATGGGCTGCTTATGAGAGGCGGTTTGAAGCGATTCCGGTTCAGCCCATTCAATTTCGGGATTAACCCTCAACTCTGATTTCATAATGGACTTAATTTCCTGCTCCAGTTCATCAAGCTGGCCCTGCTCAATATCTGGGCCGTATTCAACCCTTAATTTAAGCGTTGTTACTCTGGGCGAAGGATCTTCCTTAATGATCCGCATCCGGCCGGTAACCCTGGGAGTGAGCTTTTGCAGGGTTTCTTTTATCGTGCGGCCGAAAACATTCACTCCCTTGACCGTTATCATGTCGTCCGCGCGTCCAACCACCTTGGCCCGATATCCTTTAAAGCCGCAGGCCGGGCACTCGGATGTATGGATTTCTACTATGTCGCCGGTGGCATATCTGAGGTACGGTGATGCCTGCTTTTTCAAATGGGTAACCACAGTTTCTCCCATCGCACCATCCCTGACTTCAATTGGCTCATGCGTGGTAGGATCCACCAGATCCTCGTAGGAAATGTCCCAATCATCTGCATACTTGTGTAGCCCGTGGTATTCTTCAGAATTGCAGGAAACCGAAATAGATGTTAAGGAGGGCCCCCAGAAATCATACAGCCGGCAGCCGTACGCTGACTCAATGTTCTTTTTGACTTCCGGAATGCCCGGTCCTAGTTCGCCGGCGATGCTGAGGCAAGGGCTTTTCCTAGAGGAAAACCTTGGCCATCGAACACAACCATCTACTTCGTTCCTTTTCCTTTTTTTGTTTTACCGACGCATGCCCCATTTTTTGCCGGAGCGAAGCTGCCGCCGATAATGTCCTCTATTTATC
>JAGXLE010000017.1 GCA_018334855.1 Desulfobacterales bacterium
TGTCAGCCCCTGAATCATCGATGATCATGGCCTTGATGCCTTTGGCACCCATCACCGCACCCAGGCCGCCGCGGGCGGCATTGCGGGACGGATCGCCCAGAACATCAGTAAAAGAAACCGATGCACTGCGATACTGCCGCTCGCCTGCTATGCCTGTGCAGATTACCGCAATGCCGGAACCGTAAAGCCCCTTTAAATTTTCCACAAGCTCGTAATTTTTCATGTTCCGGAAAGCGTCCGCAGGTACGAGCTCTGCCCTGTCCTTTGAAATATAGAGACAAAAAAGCTGGTTGTCAGCCGGCTGTCCCCGGACCACGATGGCACGGAACCCCAGCTTGTCAAGCATTTGGGCGGCCGGCCCCCCTGAGTTTGCCTCCTTGATGCCAAGGGTCAGCGGACTTTTGGCTCCCACCGAAACCCGGCCCAGCTGCGGTGCCAGGGTGCCGGCAAGCGGGCCAGCGGCGATTATAAAATAATTGTCCCGACCCAGCGGATCGCATTCAGGAGAGACCTCCTCATTTAAGAGTCTGGCAATAAGAGCGCTGCCTCCCAGATGAGGCCATGATTCTGAAACGGGTTCTGTCACCGTTTCCGGATGATCCATATTCACGCGTAAAAGATTCAGTTCCGATCCTTTCCCTGCTTTCGCCTGATTTGCTCCTTCAAACGACCAAGCAAACAATTATACTGGCAATTAAATAAAAAATTATTATAAATATCAAACACATCAAACTCGATTTTAAAACAGAAAATTAAGCCATCGGAATTCAACCTGACTAAAAATGGGGCCAGCTCATAAAATTAGGGACCAGTACTTGGGGGCACCGAACCTCAAAGTATTTGCACGCTTATACCACGCATGATAGATGTAAATCAAATTATTATTTGTCTACCCTCTTGTTTAAAGGGTTACTCATAACGAAATTTGGAGCATCTGTGTAGCTAACGGAGAACTTTTTTTAAAACAACAGCCTGAAGAGAAAATGTCTATAAACGGTAAAAACATCTCCGGAAATCCGGAGAATGGCGAAGCAAAACTCAAGGTGCGCTATATAGGGAGGAGGCGCGGGCGTTTTTCCGGTTTGACCAGACCCCCCTTAGCGAAGTCATAGAGGATCTGCCCGACGGTTATTACGAGGTAAACCTGCAACGACTGCCTGCGGCAATCTGACTGCCTGGCCCGTCTTGGCGGCGACGAATTCGCCGTGCTTCTTCCCGAAGCCGGAACCCAGGAAGCCAGGATAGTTGCCAACAGAATTCTTCGGGGCATGACCGAGCCATTCGACCTGTCCGGAGTAATGGTGAGCGTCGTTATAAGCATCTGGATCGCGGTCTGTCCGCCTGAGAAAAAGATATCGGCAGACGCTTTGCTGGTGCAGGCAGACAATGCCATGTACCATGCAAAAAGCACCGGATCAGGCTGAGCATTCGACGACGCTGGTGAGAACCATTCTGGCATTGGCCGAAAAAAAGGAGTTGAAAAATCGCAGGATTTAACGTGGCTTACCCGAAACGGCTGCGGTCTCGCCCAGGGATTTTTCCTAGCCTACCCTGCATCATGGAAGGACCTGCACCTATAAGTCAAGTAGTGCCCAACCGGAAATGGCTGATTTCCCCAATTTCCGGATGAGCACTAAGTGACTATTTTACCGTAAGCACCGGGCAGGGAGCGTTTAAAATCAGGTACTGGGCAGTGGAGCCGAAAAGAAGCTTGCCCATCTTGGAACGCTTGCGGATACCTATAACGACCTCGTCCATCTCCTGCTCAGTGGCGTAGTTGACAAGATCCTCGTCAGGGGTCTGGCCGCGGACCAGCAGATGGGTTTCGCTTTCGATATCTTCTTTCTTTAGCTGCTCCTCTGCGCTTTTCAGTGCGCCCTCCAGCTGACCGATGGTTTTCTGCTCATCCTCGGTGCCTTTTTCCAGGGAAGCTACCAGATAAATCTTGGCATTTAAAGCTTTCGCCCGTTCAATCGCAGTATTTAGCGCGGTCCGGCAGGATCTGGAACCGGTATAGCAAACCATAATTTTCATATCCGACCTCTTTGATTTTGCTGTAATGGATTTCTGCCCTCTTCCTGTTTCCTGTTCCGGCAGTACTATACCATATTATCAGGCTCCGATATAGGCTTTTCTTACTTTTTCGTCATCTTTTAGCTGAGCGCAGTCCCCTGAGAGTACGCAGCTGCCGTTTTCCAGGACATAGCCCCGGTCTGTTATGTTTAAAGCCATGTTGGCATTCTGCTCTGACAGAAAAATGGTGGTGTCCATTTCCCGGTTGATGTTTGAAATAGTTTCAGCCATCTGCTCCACTATCAAAGGTGCCAGACCGACAGAGGGCTCGTCAAGGAGCAGAAGCTGGGGTTCGCTCATAAGGGAGCGGGCTATGGCAAGCATCTGTTGCTCTCCTCCGCTGAAAGTACCTGCCTCCTGGTTTCTGCGCTCCTTTAAAATCGGAAAAAGTTCGTAAACCCGGTCCAGGTTTTTCTGGATGCGGGGCTTGTTTCCTTTTATAGGATAAGCCCCCATAATCAAGTTCTTTTCAACAGAGAGCCGCGGAAAAAGCTGTCTGCCCTGAGGGCACAGCACCAAGCCGGCTTCTACTATCTTGTGGACGGGCATCCGGTGAATTCCCATTCCATTGAACTCTATAGTGCCGGAGTTGGGCTTTAACACTCCGGCAACAGTCCTGAACAAAGTAGTTTTGCCTGCGCCGTTACTGCCCAGAAGGGCAACAAACTCGCCCTGTTCAATCTCCAAGGAGACGTTATGAATGATCTGCAAACCGCCGATATCCGTATATACATTTTTGAGCTTAAGCATTCACTTCCCCTCCCAGGTAAGCCTGGATCACCGCCTGGTCGGATTTGACTTCATCAGGCGATCCATCTGCAATTTTTTTACCATAGTTTAAAACAACAATCCGATCCACCAGCCCCATGATCATCTGCATCTTGTGTTCTATCAGACACACTGTCGTCCCGTTATCCCTTACCCGGCGGATCAGGTCGGTTACCCGCTCTGTTTCTTCCTGGATCAGTCCGCCTGTAGGTTCGTCAAGAAGGAGAATCCGGGGCTTGCATACCAGGGCAATACCGATTGCCAGGCGCTTTTGTTCCTCCTGGGACAGGGCGGGTACAAAATAATCGCTTTTGTCTGCAAGTCCCAGAAAATCCAGGGTTTCCATGGAGCGCTTATATGCCTCGGTCTGATATGCCTTCCATGCAGGAGTATGCAAAAGCGTATTCCAGAATCCCAGGCCGGTCCGCCACTTGTAGCCGATCATCAGGTTGTCGATGACCCGGAGCTGATCAAACAGGCTGGTGGTCTGGAAAGTTCTGGATATACCCTTTGACGCGACCTTGTAGGGCCGCAGGCCGGTGATCTCCTGGTCCTCAATATAAATCCGGCCAGAGGTGGGCTTAAGCGTGCCTGTAATCAGATTGAAAACAGTGGATTTGCCAGCCCCGTTAGGCCCGATAATGGCCAGGATCTCGCCTTTTTTAATATCAAAACTCAGTTCGTGGACGGCAACAAGTCCGTAAAAGCGCTTGGTCAGAGATTCAACTCGAAGCATGGCCACTCTCCGTTGTCTTTCGTTGGCGCCAGGCGACAACTTTTTCATTTAACCGGCGCAGTCCGCCGACAAGACCCATGGGAAAATAAATAATCACCAAAATAAGCAGTGCCCCGAAAATCAGCATCCGAAAATCTTCGAGAAACTGCATGAATTCCATGATAATCGGTATGGCGAAAGCGCCTACAACCGGGCCTGACAAGGTCGCCATACCTCCGAGTATCACAAAAATCAAAAAATTAAATGTCATCATGTAGCCGGCGGCAGTCGGGCTGACCGCGCCAATAATTGCGGCATAAAGACCGCCGGCAATGCCTGCGATAAAATTTCCGGCAACAAAAGAAACCAGCTTGGTGGTAAAAGTGTTTATGCCCACTGAATCTGCCAGGGGCTCGTTGTTTCGCACGGCCATAAATGTCAGGCCGAAAACAGAATATACCAGACGGTGAAGGGCAAACAGCACAATCAAAAGAAAAGCAAGTGACAGATAATACATGCCTGTCTGGGTAAAGAAAGTAATCTCTCCGAAAAACGGCACTGGGATCGCCGAAGGCCTCGGTATTCCGAAAATGCCGTTATGTCCTCCTGTAAGTTCAATCCAGTTGCCGGAAACGATCCAGACGATCACCCCGAAACACAAAGTGACAATGGCAAAATAAGCCCCACGGGTACGCAGGGTCGGAAGCCCTATAAGCAGACCGATAAACGCGGAAATCAGTGCTGAGGCCGGCAAAGCCAGCCAGAACGAAATACCGGCCTTGGTCATTATGGCTACCCCGTATGCCCCTATTCCGAAAAAAGCGCCGTGTGCCAGGGTCACCTGGCCGGTATAGCCGAGAATAAGGTTCATCCCCGAAGTTGAAATGGCGAAAATGACGCTCATGGTAACAATCTGAAATATGTAGGCGTCAGGCACATACCAGGGCAGAAGCAGCGCCGCGGCAAGAATCACCAGGTATAACAGCTTGGTATGAATCGGCTTTGTAAACACAGTCTAGACCTCCCTTTTGCCGAATAATCCGGTTGGCTTTATTGATAAAATCAGTATCAGTGCGGCGAATGCAAACACGTCCTTGTAGGCAGCCGAAATATAGCCGCCGCCCAGGGCTTCGATCAAACCCAGGAGATAACCCCCGAGGATTGCCCCGGGCACGCTGCCCATCCCTCCCAGAATTACTATCACAAACGCCTTCATTCCCAGAATTGCTCCCATGGAAGGTGAAAGCATAAAAATGGGGGATATTAAGCTTGCAGCAACTGCTGCAGTCCCTGTTGAAATCGCAAATGTCATTGCAGATACCCGGTTGACGTTTATGCCTGTAAGCATGGCCCCTTCCCTGTTCTGGGCCACGGCCTCGATAGTGGCGCCTGCAATGGTCTTTTTCATAAACAGGTGCAGTCCTGCTATGAGTACAATCGCTCCGATAATCACCAGCAGCCGCTGTACGCTCATGGTAATTCCCAGAAGCTCTATAGCCTGAGGATGGGGGTTCGGGATCCGAAGTCCCTGTGGCCCCCATACCACCAGTGCAAACGATTCCAGAAACAGCAGGGAACCCACTGCTGCAATAAATGCATTGATATGCGGCTGATCGTTTAAAGGGCGGTATACAAACTTCTCCATAAGAACGCCCACCAGACCGAGGGCGGCTACAGAGAGCACCATGCCCGCCCAGTATCCCAGGCCCAGGGTGCCGGCAAAGAAAAAAAGACAGTAGCCTCCCAGCATATATAGATGGCCGTGGGCAAAATTGGGAATGTTTAAAATCCCCATGACCAGGGTCAGCCCCAGCGCCACGATCGCGTAGGTACTGCCGAACATGATACCGTTGAATAACTGCTGCAGGAAAAGTTCCATTAACTCTCACCTCTTGCTGTCTGTAAGGCCTGCCCGGCCATTCTTCCATAAATTTTGCCCGGGGCCTGCCATATCCGGCATACGGGTTTTATAAGGCCCCGGGCGGTTAAAATTACTTAATCCGTAGTATAACCTTCAAGCGGCAGCCAGCGGGTTTCAATTCCGGAGGGCGCCATCTTCTTGTACTTTTCAAACGCATCCTCGTCCTCGGGCCACCACAGATACTGGTAGGCCTCTGCATATTCGCCGTCTTTGATCACGCCTGTTGTGGCGGGCACAAGCAGTTTGGTTTCCAGTATCCCCAGATACGGTGTGGGCACGTTTTCCGCGCTCTGCGGCAGGACCTCGGGCATGGCCGCCTTGATGGCCGCCGGGTCCGTGACAGTACCGGCTTCTTTCATGGCATCAAACACGATATTCAGGGCTGAATAATTGAGCATGGCCTCAAACGTGTTGTGCACGCCGAATTTTTCTTCATAGCGCTTGTTAAAATCCTTAACCGCAGGCGTAGGCACATCCAGTACCTGGGCGATTCCCACGACATCGTTCATCAGGGAAAGATCGCCGTCAAAGACCACGTCTGCAATGTAGTCCATCTTGGCCTGATCCACCAGGACAAAGCCGCCTTCAAAGCCCAGGTTTCTGGCCTGCTCAATAACCAGGCCGGTTGGTTCGGAAGGGCCGCCAATAAGCAGAAAATCCGGGTTAGTGGCAAGAACGGCACTCAGCTGTGCGGAATAATCCGTTTCCGTGTAGTAGTTTGCCGGCTTGTCAGCAGTGATCTCGCCGCCCAGGCTTTCCCAGTGATGCTTCCATGCATGTCTCCACTCGTCGCCGTATGCTCCCAGGGTGACGAGCATGCCGCATTTGCGCCATCCCTTTTCCCATGCTATATCGGCAAACGCCCTGACATAGGCCGTAAAGGGCGGAGGAATGGAAGCAGTCAGTTCGTTGTCCAGCTCATCGATCTTAGGTGTACTGCTGTAGGCCATCATCAGGAATTTCGAACCCGGCTGCTCGTTTATCTCCATTAAAGGAGCGATGGTGTTAAACACAGGATTGAAAATCACGCGGGCTCCATCCCTGGCACGCAGGCGGCGGGCATTGTTGACCGCTGCCGTGGGATCTATCATGTCATCATAAGTCTTTAGATTAAAAGTATAATTGGTTCCGTCTATCGTGATGCCTCCTGCCTTGTTGATGTCTTTTACAGCCATTTCAAGGCCGTTGGCATTGTCGCGCCCGTAACCGGAACCCGGTCCGCTCAAGGGGCCGGTAAAACCGATTGTAACCTCCTCGGCCCAGGCGCCCGTACAGAAAAAAGCCAGTGTCAGGATTCCCAAAACAAGGCTAAACGAAAATTTCTTCAATCTTTTCATTACATTCCCCTCCTTTTTGGTTTTAGATGACCGGGGCAGCAGCGGCTGTCTTTAATCCGCCGGTTGCCGGCAGGCCGCCTTCGGTCTGCCCCGATTCGCTTTCGGGCTTCCCCCCATGCCGGAAAAAGGGTAGCCCGCATTAACGCCGTTTACTGCATTTCTGAACCAGAAAGGCCTTTAAAAAATTCTATATTTACCCCAGGGCATTGTCAAAAACTATTTGCTCCTGCATGCGCCTGTTTGCCTTTTGGCATCTCTATTTAATATAATCTTTTTCTTTGGTTTAAGGTAAAACTGTAAAACCCGCCCGTCGCATTCTTATAATATGCATACATAAGAAATGCCGGGATAGGTTTTACTCCAACATGGACTGTTTATTTCTCCTACCGGCTGGCTTTTCGGTATCCCAAGCGATCATTTGCAATAATATGCTTGCAGATATTTGCCGAGCCCTCGACGATTACATACGTGGGAATATCGCGGTAGTATCTTGCCAGCGGATACTCGGTTGAATATCCGTAAGCGCCCATGATGCGCATGGCCGATTCCGCACACCGCATGGCCACTTCGCCGGCCATGTACTTGGCCTGGGCCACTTCATAGCCGTTGTTCACATTGCCCTGGTCTTTCTGCCAGGCAGCCTTGTAAACCAGCAGACGCGCGGCTTCTATATCAGTGGCCATCCGGGCGATTTTGTCCTGATTCATCTGGAATTTACCGATCTGACGGCCGAACTGGGTGCGCTGATTGCAGTATTTCAGAGCAATCTCATAGCACGCCTGCGCACATCCCACAGCACCCGCGGCAGCAGAGAGCCGGGTGTTTGCAAGGGAGCTGAAAACTATTTTTGCACCCTCTCCCTGCCTGCCCAGCAGGTTTTCCTTGGGCACCGGAGTGTTATTGAAAAAAATCTCACCGGTGGGCGAACTGTGTGAGCCCAGCTTATCGATATCAGTGGTTGTCACCCCGGAAAAATTTTTCGGCTCCACCACCAGTGCCGACATGCCCTTGCTGCCGGCATCAGGATCCGTGTAGCAATAAATCACTGCCGCATCGCACTGGTTGGCATTGGAGATCCAGGTCTTGGAACCGTTTAAAACAAAGTGATCACCCTTGTCTTGGGCTACGGTCTGCATAGACATCACATCAGAGCCGGCATCCGGCTCGGTAATTGCAAAGGCACCCAGCATTTCCCCAGAGCACAGCTTCGGGACGTACTTTTTCTTTGCCTCCTCTGTGCCGTATAAATAGATGGGATATGCGCAGCCGATGCCTATCAGGTTGATCTGCACGCGCAGCGAGCTCGAAGCCCTGGCTATTTCCTCGGTGGTTATGGCCGCAGCCATCCAGCCGGCATCCTCGCCGCCGTATTCTTCCGGAATAACCGTTCCGACAAATCCCAGTTCCGCCATCGGTTTGATGGCTTCTTCTACCGGCAGGTAGTTATCGGCATCCCACTGGTCGGCAAAGGGAGCGATCTTCTTGTCGGCAAATTCGCGCACCGCCTTCTGCAGCATCTTGTGTTCCTTGGAAAGTTCAAATTGCATTTAAAATCTCCTTGTTATTAACCTCTTTCAAATACGCCGGCAATTCCCGGCCCGCCGCCGTATCTTCCCACCGGTGTTCTCACACCGCTCGCAATGACAATGCTGTCATCAGAAATATTTTATCGCTCCTTCTTAAAACCCTGCATCCGGGATTTCCACGATCTCGCGCCCGTCACGCAGGCATGTCATGGCACGTTCAATGATGTGGGGCAGTGTAATATCTGCATAAAAAGTGGACTGGGCCACTTTACCCCTGTAAAAATCATTTTTTCTGCCCTTTTTGCCTGCCCGGTCATATGATATCAGGGCCATATCAAGCAACCGCCACACCATTATGAGCTCTGCAAAGCTTATCAGGGCCGGGTAACTGTAAGAAGCCCACTGTATGCGGTCTGACTCGTTTCTGGCCCGCATTTCTTCCGCCATCCCACGCACTTTTATATAAGCGTTTTCAAGGTCGCCGACATACCTGCCAAGGCCTTCATGATCCCGGTTTTTCTCCAGAAAAGAAGTTATTTCCGTGCAGAAGGCCTCAAACATGGCGCCCTCGTTAATGCGCATCTTGCGGCCCATAAGATCTATGGCCTGTATGCCGTTTGTCCCCTCGTAAAGGCTCATAATCTTGGCATCGCGCAGGTACTGCTCAATGGGATAATCCTTACAGTAACCGTAGCCGCCCAGGCACTGCATGGCTGTTTCGCAGACGCGGAAGCCGGTATCCGAACAATAGGCCTTGACAATGGGGGTCATGAAATCGGTAAGTGCCTGATAATGCTTACGGGCTTGCCCGTCTGTGCCTTCTTCGGCAAGCTCGGCCCAGAAAGCCGACGTATAGATCATCGAGCGCATGCCGTCAACCGCGGCCTTCATCCACAAAAGCATGCGGCGCACGTCCGGATGGTCGATAATCGGGACGTAGCCTTCTTTTCTTTTGGCCACGTCTGTCCCCTGGATTCGCTGCCGGCTGTATTCAAGGGCGTTCTGATAGGCCGCGCTGCCAAGCGTCATGCCCGAAACACCGGTGTTAATCCGGGCCGAGTTCATCATCTGGAACATGTGGGCCAGACCCTTGTTGGGCTCGCCGCACAGGTAGCCTATGCATCCGTCTTTGGACCCAAATGAGAGGGCTGCTGTCGGAGAGGCGTGCAGCCCCAGCTTTTCTTCTATCCCGGTGCAGACCACGTCGTTTGATTCGCCGGGCTGGCCGTTTTCGTCCAGGCGGTATTTGGGGACCACAAAAAGCGAGATCCCTTTTACACCTTCAGGGGCGCCCTCTATGCGGGCAAGAATCAGATGAACTACATTGTCTGCAATGTCGTGGTCTCCCCAGGAAATAAAAATTTTGCTCCCCTTAATCCGGTAATAATCGCCTTCCGGATAGGCCATGGTCTGGGTTGCAGCCAGGTTGGAGCCGGCCTCTGGTTCGGTCAGACACATGGTTCCAGAAAAGGTTCCGTTATACATCCTGGGAACAAAAGCCTGCTTGAGCTCCTCTGTGCCGAAGCTTTCGATAAGATGCGCCGCCCCGTGGGTCAGGCTCGGGGCCATGTTAAAAGACTGGCACGCGCCGTACATGAAGTCGTTTATGACGATACGCATCATGTGCGGAAATCCCTGGCCGCCGTATTCCGGATCGCGCGCTGCCGCTGTCCAGCCGTCTTGGCCGTACTGCTTAAACACCTCCCTGAATTCAGGCGGGCAGATCACTTTTCCCTTTTCGTAATAAACCCCTTTTTCCTCGCCTATCTCGTTTAACGGAGCCACGGCTTTTTTGGCAAAGCGTATGGCCTCTGTGACAAGCAGATCCAGAGTTTCTTCGGTCAGCGACTCGTAGCGCTCAAGACTGCAGAGACTGCCGTAGTTGAGCTGCTCCTTTAATATGAAAAACACGTCTTTCTGGTTGATTTTATAATGCGTCATTGGTTCTCCCTGAAAATTACTGCTTTCGGCTGCCGTCGGGATTATATTCGTACCATCCTTTGCCGGTCTTTCTGCCAAGATGGCCGGCCTTGACCTTTCTTCTGAGCAGCAGGGGCGGGTAAAAGCGCGGATCGCCTGTTTCATGGTAGCAGGCCATCATGGCGCCGTAGGTGACATCCAGGCCCACCATGTCGCCGGTTTCAAATATTCCCATCCGACGCCCCGAGGCAAGCCGCAAGCCCTTGTCGATGTCTTCACAAGTGGCCACCCCCTGCTCTACCAGGTTCATGGCTTCGATGGTGGAGGGAAAGTTGATGCGATTGATCACAAAACCGGCCACATCCCGGTTGACCATTATGGGCTCTTTTCCGATATCCGCAACAAACTGCCGTCCTGCTTCAGCCGTATCATCGGAAGTGGTAATCCCTTTTATCACCTCTACTGCCATCATCATGGGCACAGGTGAAAAAAAGTGTATGCCCAGGACTTTTTCCGGCCGGGATGTCATGGCTGCAAGCTCGGTTATGGGTATAGCAGATGTATTGGAGGCAATCAGGGTCTGCTGACCGCAGGTCGAATCGAGTTCGGAAAAAATCTGCTGTTTGAGCTCCAGATTTTCAAACACGGCCTCAATCACCAAATCCGCGTCTTTTGCCGGGCTCATGTCCGATACCGTCTGGATACGTGCCATAACGGTATCTTTATCCTCTAAAATTCTTCCTTTTTCCGCAAATTTGCCCACAGACCAGGAAATATTGTCAAAGCTTTTCTTTAGCGCTTCTTCGGACTTATCAGTCACGCAAACGTTCATCTTCGCCTGTGCGCACACCTGGGCTATACCTCCGCCCATAAGGCCCGCGCCTATAACAAATACCGATTTTACCGTCATTTCCGCCTCCTTGACTTTACTCTCAATCCCGGAAAATCATACTCCGGCGACTGATTGAAATATCTAAAAACAAGTAGGAACTCAGGAAAACTGTGAGAAATCCGGATCCCTGCGCTCGAAAAACGCCGCCAGGGCCTCTTTGCATTCCGCCGAAGACAGCCTTTGAGCGAAATGTTCGAATTCTTCGGCCATGGTTCCTGCAATATGGTCGGCAACCGATCTTTTCAGCAGGGCCTTGGTCAGCCTGGCGGATGCCGGCGGCTGCTTGGCCAGTTTTTTTGCCTGTTCAAAAGCCTTTCCCATTATGGAGCCGATATCTGTCATTTGACCCGTCCCTGTTATACCGCGTGATAAGGCTGTATTTTTTCAGAAAGGCTTGTTTTCAGGATCTCAGTAATATATCGTTTCAGAACCTAACCGAGGTTTCCAAGACTGTCAATACTATTTTTGGAAAAATCATAGTGAAAATTTAAAAAAAGACCTTCTTTTTACCATACCACTAAAAAATTAGCTTGACACAAGCAGCTTTATTTTAATACATGTTTAATTCAGACATATACTACAGCAAAATTCACGCCAACAGGTGACTTCAAGATGCAGTCCAGGACGTCCAGGTCAAATCCCAGAAATTTAAAAAATCCCAAAAAAGGAGCGGCCATTGTAAAGGCTGCAGAACACATCTTCGCCAGAAAAGGATTCCAGGCCGCCACTGTTGCTGATATAGCAAAAAAGGCCAAGGTCTCTGAAGCCACCATTTACGAATATTTTTCGTCCAAGGAAGAGCTTCTGTTTGCCATTCCGGCTGAAACCATCCGGGAGTACCAGGAAAAAAACCGCGAAAT